>DASSVA010000352.1:0-5037 GCA_035706385.1 Solimonas sp.
TACAGCGACGCGCCCATGATGTCCATCTTGCCCGGCACCGTCAGATGGACGATGTACAGGCGCTCGGTACCTTCCCACGGAAAATGCGGATTGCCGAACAGCATGCTCTGGCCATTCTTGGTCGCTTCGGCACCGAGGCCGTACATGTTGCTGCCGAGTTTCTTGTCCTGGCCGAACGCCGCGAACGGACCGGGATGCGCGAGCAGTGCCGCTTTCGCGCCGGCGGCGTCCGGCGTCGTGTCGCCGAGCGACAGCAACGGCGGCGTCACCGTCGCGATCTCGGTCGTGAACACCGACGCCGAGGCGATCACCGACAGCCGGAAATAGCGGCGATACAGATCGTCCTCGCTGATCGGTTGCAGATACGCGGCGCCCGCGCATGCGGCGTGGCGGCCGGGATGTTCGCCGGCCTTCAGTTCGCGCAGGTAACGGTTGAAGCCGGCGACGTAGCCGGTCGTCAGCTGCCGGACTTCCGGCCGCGCCGCTTCGCGGAGATGAGTGACGACGTCGTCGGTCGCCATCAGCTTCCAGAAGAAATCGCTGTCGACGTTGTTGGCGGTGACCGGCACCGCCGGGATCGAATAGCTGCCGTTCGGCCCGAAGTAGCGCGAGCGCTCGCCGCGGATCGTCACCAGATCGTCGAGCAGCACGCACAGATTGTCTTCGGCGAACGCATAGCCGTAGCCGTAGCCGAGGCTCGGATAGTCGGCGGCCTTGATGTGCGGAATGCCCATCTCGGTGCGCGTGATGCTGACGTCGTACGACGAATTCGTGCCGTCGCCGCCGCCATTGCCACCATCGTCGTTGCCGCCGCCGCCGCCGCCGCCGCAGGCGCCGAGCGCGGCGACACAAAGGGCGGCGAGGCCGAGTCGGATGGTGTTCATGAATCTTCCCCTGTCGAACGCATTGCGATGACCGGACTATAACGGCAGCGCGACACCAACGAAAAAGGCCGGCGCAGCGCCGGCCTTTTTCGCAAGCGGAACGCTTACTGCGTCTTGACCATCAGGTCGAGAATGCGCTTGGTCATGCCGGTATACGGCGGATACAGCAGCGTGGCGATGTTGAAGCGCGTGCGCACGACCGCGCGTTCGTGCGAGAACGCCTTGAAGCCGAACTCGCCGTGCGCCGAACCGATGCCGGAATTGTTGACGCCGCCGAACGGCAGGTTGCCCTGCACGAAATGCATGACGACGTGGTTGATGCAGGTGCCGCCGGCCGACGTGCGCTTGAGCGCGCGATCGATGTTCGCTTCGTTCCGGCTCCAGATGTACAGCGCGAGCGGCTTGGGCTGCGCGTTGATCTCGGCGATGACGGCGTCGAGGTCGCGATAGCCGATCACCGGCAGCAGCGGTCCGAAGATTTCCTCGCTCTGGATCTTGGCGTCGCCCGGAATGTTGTCGAGCAGCGTCGGCTGGATGAAGCAGTCGTTCTCCGACACCTCGCCGCCGAACAGCACGCGCGCGCCGCGCTGCGTGGCGTCCTGCAGCAGGCCGCTGATGCGCTGCGTGTGCCGCTGGTTGACGACGCGCGCGAGGCTGTCGCTCTGCAACTGCTGCGTCTTGCTCTCGCCGTAGCTCGCTTTCAGCGTGGCGATGCATTCGGCGACGAACGCGTCCTTGACGCTTTCATGGACGTAGATGTGATCGGGCGCGATGCAGGTCTGGCCATTGTTGGTGAACTTGCCCCACATGATCGTGCGCGCCGCGGCCTTGATGTCGGCGCTCGCGTCGACGATCGTCGGCGACTTGCCGCCGAGTTCCAGCGTCACCGACGTCAGATGCTTGGCCGCGGCGGCCATCACGACCTTGCCGATCGCCGGTGCGCCGGTGAAGAAGATGTGGTCGAACGGCAGCGCGAGCAGCGCCGTCGAGACCGCGACCTCGCCTTCGAAGATCGCCACTTCGTCGGCCGGGAACAGCTCGCGGATCATCCGCGTCATCAGACCGGACATGTGCGGCGTCATCTCGGACGGCTTGAGGATCGCCGTGTTGCCGGCGGCGATCGCCGAGACCAGCGGCGCCAGCGTCAGATTGATCGGGTAATTCCACGGCGAGATGATCAGGCAACGGCCTTTCGGTTCGTACTGGATCCAGCTCTTGGTGCCGACCGTCGTCCGCGACGGCCACACGCCTTTCGGCTTCATCCAGCGCTTGAGGCTGCGCATCGCGTGCTTGGCCTCGGAGATCACCGGCAGGATTTCGGCGAGATCGACCTCGGCCGGCGGTTTGCGGAAATCCTGGTAGGCCGCTTCGTAGATCGCGTCGCGGTTCGCCAGCATCGCGTCGAGCAGGCGCTGGATCTTGGCGATGCGCTCCTTGGCGGTCGACGTGCGCAGCCGCAGCGCCGTCTCGCGCTGCGCGGCAAAAGTGCGCTGGATCTCGTCGCCGACGCCGGCATCGACATTGGGCAGGAAAGACACGACGGTGTTCATGATCTTCGCTCCAGAAAGTCCATAGTCTGTTTTTCGTGCGGACGAAAATTGAACGCCCGGTTTATTGCCGAGTATAGGCCGCCCGCGGCGTCGAACACACTACCCGTTTGGCTGGGGCGACAACGATCATGCGCGACGCCGGCGCTGTCGCCGCGAACGCGCGCGCTCTACACTGCCGCGACGAGGGCGCGCAAAGCCGTCCGGAGGGGAAAGATGAAACCAATCAAGCCGCTGGACGCCGCCTGGCTGTACGTCGATACGCGCGAGACGCCGATGCAGGTGGGTTGTCTGGCGATCTTTTCGCTGCCGCCGAAGGCCGGTCCGCAGTTTCTCAAGAAACTGGTCGAGAAATTCCGCGCGACGCGCGATTTCGCGTATCCGTTCAATCTGCGCCTGACCGCGCCGCGTCTGCGCTTCCTGCTGCCGGCCTGGGAAGAGGACCGGCAGATCGATCTCGAATACCACTTCCGCCATTCGGCGCTGCCGCTGCCGGGCGGCGAGCGCGAGCTCGGCGTGCTGATCTCGCGCCTGCATTCGAATGCGATGGATTTCAACCGGCCGCTGTGGGAATGCCATCTGATCGAGGGCCTCGAAGACCGCCGCTTCGCGCTGTACATGAAGATGCACCACTCGCTGGTCGACGGCATCGGCGGCATGCGGATGCTGGCGCGGATGCTGTCGCCGGACCCGAAGGCGCGCGACCAGCAACCGCCGTGGGCGGTCGGCGCGCAGCGCAAGGCGAAGACCGGCGCCGCCGCCGCGACGCCGCTGCAGGCGGCGATCGACGGCGTGCGCACGCAGCTCAGGACGCTGCCGGGCGTGACGCGCGCGTTCGGCGACATCTTCAAGGAAGCCCTGCGCCAGGAAGACAAGGACTGGGCGCTGCCGTTCACCGGACCGCGCTCGGCGTTCAACGGCAAGGTCTCCGGCCAGCGCCGCTTCGCGACGCAGCACTATTCGCTCGATCGCGTGAAGAAGATCGCGAAAGCCGCCGACGTCACCGTCAACGACGTGTTTCTCGAAATCTGCGCGGCGTCGATGCGGCGTTATCTCGCCGAGATCAACGCGCTGCCCGACAAGCCGCTGACCGCCGGCGTGCCGGTCTCGGTGCGGCCGGCCGACGATCAGGGCGCCGGCAACGCGATCAGCTTCATCATTGCCAACCTCAACACGCATATCGCTGATCCGTTGCAGCGTCTGCACGCGATCCACGATTCGGCGCAGCGCGCCAAGCAGCATCTGCAGCAGCTGCCGAAAGCCGACATCGACAATTACACGGCGCTGTTCATGGCGCCGTTCATGGCGCAGCTGCTGTCGGGGCTCGGCGGCCATTTGCGGCCGATGTTCAATCTGACGGTGTCGAACGTGCCGGGGCCGGATCGCGTGCTGTATTTCAACGGCGCGAAGATGGAGCAGATGTATCCGGTCTCGCTGCTCGCGCACGGCCAGGCGCTGAACATCACCGCGGTCAGCTATGCCGGCCAGTTCAACGTCGGCTTCACCGGCTGCCGCGATGCGCTGCCGAGCATGCAGCGGCTGTCGGTCTACGCCGGCGAGGCGCTGGAGGATCTGGAGCGGCAGCTCGACGGAGACGAATAAGGCGACAGCTCAGGCCGACGGCCAGAGGTGCGTGCCGTATTTCCAGTAGCCCTGCACGTTGTTGAGGCGTGCGTCCTGTTCGGGCGGCATCGGCAGCACTTCGCCTTCGAGCAGCGGCTGCAGGTATTGCGCGAGCACCGCGCCGCCGCCGCCGCTGATGACGATCGCGTCGATGTCCCAGTCGTCGGCCCACAGACGGTTCACTTCCTGGGCGATCCGTGACGCGAGCTGCTGGAATGCGGCCTGCACGATGCCGGTCAGGTCGTAGCGCTTGCCCTTGATCTTGATCGAGCCACGGCTGACGCCGTCGTAGAGGCGATACAGCTCGACGCTGACGCCGCTCTTTTCGTGCAGCACGTTGGCGATCGCCTGGTAGGCGGCGGCGATGCCGGCGTCCGAGCTCTGCGAGCCGCGCTCGGAATACTTGGTTTTTTCGCTGATCGTGTAGTCGGCGGTGCGAAAGCCGATGTCGATGATGCCGATCTTCTCGGAAATGAAGCGCTGGCTGCCGGCCTTGCCGATGTCGTTGAGCATCAGGTTGAACATCGAGCCGAACGGCTGCGGCACGACGCGCACGCGTTCGATGTTGAGCGTCTTTTCCTCGCGCTCGCCGTTGGCCTTGACGACGGTCAGCGCATGCCGGGTCTGCAGCATCGCGGTCAGCGCGTCGCGGTGCTTGCGGAAAAAGCTGATCGGCAGGCCGGTGACGAGCCGCACCGGCTCGCCGTTGTCGGCGAACGGCGTCAGCGCGGCCAGCGCCAGCGTCTTCGCGTACTTGGCGAGGAACTGCGTCTGATCGAGCGTGAAGCCGCGGCCGCGCGACTGCGCTTCGGCGAGTTCGCCGATGAAATAACTGTCGTTGCCGATGATGAAATGCCGCGGGTGCGTTGCCGCGCCGGGCAGCAGGCTTTCGCCGAACTGGACCTCGGTCGCCTCGCCGACGATCGACTTGAAGACCTGCGACTGGCGGCCGTCGCTCGCTTTGGTATAGCCGAAGCCGATGT
>DASSVA010000353.1:0-2050 GCA_035706385.1 Solimonas sp.
TCGTTCGCGCGGCTGCGCGTCGCGTATCCGGAAGTGCTGACGCTGATCGAAGGCATCGGCACGACGGCCGCCGAGGAAATCCGCTGGTTCTTCGCCGACGCACACAACGCGGCCGCGGTCGACGCGCTGCTCGCGCAGATCGCGATCGACGACGAGCATCCGGTGTCGGTCGAGATCGCCGGTCGCTGCTCGCTCGCCAGCGTGCTCGCGCAGCAGCAGATCAGGGGCCTCGGCATCGTCAAGGCGGAGAAGCTCGCGGCCGGCTGCGCGTCGCTGCACGACGTGCTGGCGCGCGTCGATCAGGAAATCGCATTGGCGCGTGCGCTCGACGCGCGGACGGCCGATGCGGTTCGCGAGCATTTCGGCGACGAAGCGCAGCGCCGGCGCCTGCTCGACATCGAAGCGCAGCTGCGCGAATTCGGCCTGCTCGGCGATGCGGCGGCGGCCGTCGCGCTGCCGGATGGACCGTTGAGCGGCAAGACCTTCGTGCTGACCGGCAGCTTGCCGGTGCCGCGCGACGAGGCGAGTGCGCAGATCGAAGCGGCCGGCGGCAAGGTCAGCGGCTCGGTCTCGAAGAAAACCGATTACGTCGTCGCCGGCGACGAAGCCGGCTCCAAGCTCGCGAAAGCGGAGAAGCTCGGCGTGACCGTGCTCGATTACGCGGCGCTGCAGAAACTGCTGACGCCGTGATCGCCGCTCGCCATCCGTTTTCTCCGCACGCCGGAATCCGCGCATGAATCCGATCGCCGCATCGCTTTCGCAAATCCTGACGCTGCTGGCGCAGGCGCCGGCGTGGTCGTCGCTGGCGATCGTCGCGCTGGCGCTGCTGGGCAGCCTGACGCTGCACTGGACCGCGCGCTCGCTGCAGGTCGGCCGCTACCGCTGGCAGCAGCGCTTGCGGCAGTGGCTCGGCATCGTGCCGGGCCGGCGCATCGGCGAACTCGCGTGGCTGGTCGTCGCGATCGATCTGCTGCTGTGGCCGTGCGCGCTGTCTCTGCTGCTGCGCGTCTGGGGGCTGCATGAAGTCGGCGAGAACCTGCTGCGCGCGCTGTTCTCGCGCGGTCTGGTGATCGGCGGCACGCATATCGTGTTCGGCAAGCTGCTGTTCGGCATCCTGCTGTTCGGCGTGCTGTTCACGTTCACGCGCTGGCTCAAGCGCAAGCTCGAACTCGACTGGCTGGTGCGCGCGCATGTCGAGCCGAGCACGCGCGAAGCGGCGGCGACGCTGTTCGGCTACGCGACGTTCGTGATCGCGGCGCTGGTCGGCATGTCGTTCGCCGGTGTCGATTTCGGCAAGCTGGCGATCGTCGCCGGCGCGCTGTCGGTCGGCATCGGTTTCGGGCTGCAGAACATCGTCAGCAATTTCGTGTCCGGCGTGATCCTGCTGTTCGAACGGCCGATCCGCACCGGCGATTACATCTACGTCGGCGACAGCGAAGGCACGGTGCGGCGCATGCGCATCCGCGCGACCGAACTGGAGACCGGCGATCGCGAGACGCTGATCGTGCCGAACTCGGTGCTGCTGTCGAGTCAGGTGCGCAACCGCGATCTGCGCGCGCGCTACGGACGCGTCGTGCTGCCGGTCGGCGTCGCCTACGGCAGCGATGTCGAGAAAGTCCGCCGAATCCTGCTCGATGCCGCCGCCGCGCATCCGGGCGTGATCAACGCCGGCCAGATCGCCGGCATCGCCGCGCCGGTCGTCAGCTTCGTCGATTTCGGCGAGAGCGCGCTGGCGTTCGAACTGCAGGCGCAGATTCTCGAAGCCGGGCAGAAAGGCACGATCGCCAGCGATCTGCGTTTCGCGATCGATGCGGCGTTCCGTCGCGAGAAGATCGACATGCCGTTCGCGCAGCGCGACCTGCATATCCGCTCGCTGCCCGACGGCTTCATGCGGCCGGACGACGCCGCGCGCGATCGCTGACGGCGGCGCGTTCATCCGGCGTTCTGCTGCGGCGCGTTCGAATCGGCATCGCGGCTCGACCGGAGATCGACGGATGATGAAGACCCTCGTGGCGGCGCTGTGTGCCGGCGCTGCGCTCGTGCCGTTCGC
>DASSVA010000354.1:0-2208 GCA_035706385.1 Solimonas sp.
CACCGTTTCGCAGATACGGGTGGAAAACCTCAGGCCACCGTCGTCATTGCGAGGAGCGCAGCGACGAAGCAATCCAGCCCCGAAGCCCGATCAGGCCACGCACCACGAGTTGCTCAGCTGCCGGTAATCAGCCGCTGCGCCTCGCGGTACTTCGCCGCCGATTTCTCGATGATCCCGGCCGGCAGCGTCGGGCCGGGCGCTTTCTTGTCCCAGTCCAACGTTTCGAGGTAATCGCGGACGAACTGCTTGTCGAAGCTCGGCGGGCTGATGCCGGGGCGGTAGGTGTCGGCCGGCCAGAAGCGCGACGAGTCCGGCGTCAGCGCTTCGTCGATCAGATGCAGCGTGCCGTGCGCGTCGACGCCGAATTCGAACTTGGTGTCGGCGATGATGATGCCGCGCGAGCGCGCGTATTCCGACGCTTCACGGTAGATCGTCAGCGTGACGTCGCGGACCTGCTTCGCCAGATCGGCGCCGATGCGTTTTTCGACTTCGGCATAGCTGATGTTCTCGTCGTGCTGGCCGACCGGCGCCTTGTCGGCCGGCGTGAAGATCGCTTCCGGCAGCCTGTCGGCCATCTGCAGACCGGCCGGCAGTGCGATGCCGCAGACCGCGCCGGTTTTCTGGTAGTCCTTCCAGCCGCTGCCGATGAGGTAGCCGCGCGCGACGGCTTCGATCGGCAGCGCCTTGAGCTTGCGCACGACGTTGCTGCGGCCTTCGATCTGCGCGATCTCGGCCGGCGTCAGGTAATCGGCGAGGTTCACGTCCGGCGCGAGGTGATTCGGCAGCAGATGCGTGAAGCGCGCCATCCAGAAATTCGACACCGCCGTCAGCACCGCGCCCTTGCCGGGAATCGGCTGCGGCAGGATCACGTCGAACGCCGACAGGCGATCGGACGTGACGATCAGCATGTGTGCGTCGCCGAGCGCGTAGATGTCGCGGACCTTGCCCTTGTGCAGGCGCGGGACGCTGGTGATCGACGATTCGTAGAGGGCTTGCATGGGAACGGGCGGGCGGCGGGCAGGCGCGCATTGTGGAGAACGTGCGCGGGGGGGTAAAGCCGGCCGGCGCGGCGCGGACATGAAATAATCCGAACCCGCCGTTTCCGTTCCGTCACAGGTTCCCGCATGGCCAAGCTCGCTCCGCTGATCGCTCCCAGCATCCTGTCCGCCGATCTCGCGCGGCTCGGCGACGAAGTCGCGAACGTACTCGCGGCCGGCGCCGACATCGTCCACTTCGACGTGATGGACAACCACTACGTGCCGAACCTGACGTTCGGCCCGGCGATCGCCGAAAGCCTGCGCAAGTTCGGCATCACGGCGCCGATCGACGTGCACCTGATGGTCGAACCGGTCGACGCGCTCGCCGCGCTGTTCGCCAAGGCCGGCGCGACCTACATCACCTTCCATCCGGAAGCGACGCGGCATGTCGACCGCTCGCTGGCCGCGATCCGCGACGCCGGTTGCAAGGCCGGTCTCGTGTTCAATCCGGCGACGCCGCTCGACGTGCTGAAGTACGTGATGGACAAGGTCGACATGGTGCTGCTGATGTCGGTCAACCCCGGCTTCGGCGGCCAGAGCTTCATCCCCGGCGCGCTGAACAAACTCGCCGACGCGCGCGCCCTGATCGACGCCTACGTCGCGCAGAACCCGGGCCGCGAGATCCGCCTCGAGATCGACGGCGGCGTGAAGACCGACAACATCCGCGCCATCGCCGCGGCCGGCGCCGACACCTTCGTGGCCGGCAGCGCGATCTTCGGCGCCAAGGACTATGCGGCGACGATCGCTGCGATGAAGGCGGAGATCGCCAAGGCCGGCTGATCGCAAACGCCGCTCGTCCCTGCCGTCGTCATTCCTGTGCTGGCCGTGTCCGGAGCCTGCCGAAGGCGGGAATCCAGAGCGTGGAGCGCAAAAGCTCGCTTCTCGCCCGATCCCAGGATTCCCGCTTGCGCGGCAATGACGAATCTCAGGGAGACGCCGCGTCGAGTACGCGCCGCGACAAGCGCACGCACAGCAGCAAGGCCGCCGCACACAACAGCGCCGCCGCGACGTACACCGGCCGGTAGTCCTGGGCGATCACCAGCAGCCCGCCGAGCGGACCGGCGAGGCTCATCGCCACGTCGCTGAACACCGTGTAGAGGGCCAGCGCGGCACCGCGGTTCTCGTCGGGAATGCGCCGCAGCGCCTCCACTGCCAGCGCCGGAAACAGCAG
>DASSVA010000355.1:0-4669 GCA_035706385.1 Solimonas sp.
GATGGCCAATGCCTGGTACGACATCGATTTCGGCAGCTGGGTGGTTCCGTATCTCGGCGGCGGCGTCGGTTATCAGCGCACCGAGATGTCGAGCAGCGGCATCGACGACAGCGACAACGGCTTCGCCTGGCAGCTCGGCGCCGGCCTCGGCTTCCTGCTCAACGAACGCACGACGCTTTCGCTCGACTACCGCTACGCGGTCGCCAGCGATCCGGGCTACGACACCGCCGACGGCGGCAAGCTGAAAACCGAATACCAGTCCCATAACGTCGGCCTCGGCCTGCGCTATTCGTTCGGCGAAAGCGCGCGCGACAGCGACGGCGACGGCGTGCCGGACCGCAGCGACAAGTGCCCGGATACGCCGGCCGGCGTGCACGTCTATTCGAACGGCTGCCCGGTCGACATCGACGGCGACGGCGTCGCCGACTATCTCGACAAATGCCCGAACACGCCGGTTGGCGTGCAGGTCGACAGCAACGGCTGCCCGCTCGATTCCGACGGCGACGGCGTGCCCGATTATCTCGACAAGTGCCCGGGCACCGCGAAAGGCATTCACGTCAGCGCCGACGGCTGCTCGGGCGCCGACGCGGACGGCGACGGCATTCCGGACGATCGCGACCACTGCGCCGATACGCCGCGCGGCGTCGCCGTCGGTCCCGACGGCTGCCCGCTCGATTCGGACGGCGACGGCGTTCCGGATTATCTGGACGAGTGCCCGCATTCGCCGGCCGGCGCCAAGGTCCTGCCGAACGGCTGCGCGCTGGTCGGCGACTGCCGCAAGCCGCGCGCCGGCGAACAGGTCGACGCCAACGGTTGTGCGGTCGAAAAGAACTTCGTGCTCAAGGGCGTCAAGTTCGAATTCGACTCCGACAAGCTGACCGAAGCGGCGCAGCGCATCCTCGACGAAGTCGCGACGACGCTGCAGTCGTATCCGAACGTGAACGTCGAAGTCGAAGGCCACACCGACAACATCGGCTCGGATTCGTACAACCTGGCGCTGTCCGAACGCCGTGCGATCGCCGTCACGAAATATCTGGTCGATCATGCCGTCGCGGACAAGCGCATGACGCCGGTCGGTTACGGCGAGACCCGGCCGATCGACAGCAACGAGAGCGAAGAAGGCCGCGAGAACAATCGCCGCGTCGAGCTTCACGTCGGCGAGTAAGAAACGGTTGTCGATGCGAACAAGGCCCCGCTTCAAGCGGGGCCTTGTCGTTACGCGGACGATTCAACCCGCGGCAGGCTCGCTTCGCGGCTTGAGCACCGCGAGCACCTGGCGTTGCCGGACCTGCTGGCCCGGTTGCACGCCGATCGTCTCGACCGTGCCGTCGACCGGCAGCGTCAGCTGGAACTCCATTTTCATCGCTTCGAGCACGATCAGCGTCTGCCCCTTCGCAACCGCGTCGCCCGGCTGCACGTGAACGGCGACGATCTTGCCGTCGGAATGTGCGAGCAGGCGCCCGTCGGAACCGGCAGCGGCGCCTTGCGCCGGCGCCAGCGTCGCATCGCGATACACGGTGCTCATGCCGTCCGCATCGAGCCAGATCAGTTCGCCGGCGCGCGCGCTGCGCGCAACGCGCTGCACGCCGTTTTCGCGATAACAGAAGCTGCCGTCGGCGATCTGCGTGACGTCGAACCCGAACGAAGCGCCATCGTGCGTGACCGTGAAGCGCAGTCCGTCGCCAACCTGCACGCCGAGCCGGTATTCATGCGTCTGCCACGTCAGGCGATATTCGACGGGCATTTCGTGCGAGCTGTGCCAGCCGATGAATTCCGGCGCGAGCTGGTGCGCATCGGCGAGCGCGGTCGCCGCATCCAGATACAAGGCGACGGCGGCGAGCGCGACATGCCGCGGTGGCGGCCGCTCGCCGGCGATGCGCTGTTGCGGGAAATGATGTTCGACGAAGCCGGTGCTGAAATCGCCCGACGCGAACGCATCGTGCGCGAGCACGGCCGCGAGATAATCGCGGTTATGCGCGACGCCGAGCAGCGTCGTGTCACGCAGCGCCGCGAGCAGCCGCATCCGCGCGGTCTGGCGATCGTCGCCCCAGGCGATGATCTTGGCCTGCATCGAATCGTAGAACGGACTGATGCGCCGGCCTTCGCGCAGCGAACCGTCGACCCGCACGCCGGCGCCGGCCGGCTCGCGCCAGCGCAGGACCGGCCCGGTCTGCGGCAGATAGTTCTGCCGCGGATCTTCCGCACAGAGCCGCACTTCGATCGCCCAGCCGCGCTTGCGCGCGAGAATTTCGTCCTGCGTCAGCGGCAGCGCCTCACCCTGCGCAACTCGCAACTGCCATTCGACGAGATCGACGCCGTAGACGAGTTCGGTCACCGGATGCTCGACCTGCAGCCGCGTGTTCATCTCCAGAAAATAGAACTGCCCGTCGCGATCGAGCAGGAATTCGACCGTACCGGCGCCGACATAGTCGACGGCTTTCGCCGCCGCGACCGCCGCCGCACCCATGCTCGCGCGCAGCGCATCGTCGACCGCCGGGCTCGGCGCTTCCTCGACGACTTTCTGGTTGCGTCGCTGCACCGAGCAGTCGCGCTCGCCGAGATGCACGACCGCGCCGTGACGATCGCCGAATATCTGGATTTCGACGTGACGCGCGTCGACGACCGCCTTTTCGATCAGCAACTGCCCGCTGCCGAACGCGTTGTCGGCTTCCGAACGCGCGGACGCGATCGCCGCCGCGAGGTCGCGCTCGTCGTGCACCAGCCGCATGCCGCGACCGCCGCCGCCGGCCGCGGCCTTGACCATCACCGGCAGACCGATCCGTTTCGCTTCGGCGATCAGCGTCGCGTCGGACTGATCCGTGCCCTGATAACCCGGCACGCACGGCACACCAGCGTCGAGCATGCGCATCTTCGATGCCGATTTGTTGCCCATCGCGTCGATCGACGCCGGATCGGGGCCGATGAAAATCAGCCCGGCGTCCTGCACCGCGCGCGCGAACTCGGCGCGCTCCGACAGAAAGCCGTAACCCGGATGGATCGCTTCGGCGCCGGACTGCTTCGCCGCGGCGAGGATCGCGTCGATCGACAGATACGAATCCCTGGCCGGCGCCGGCCCGATGCGCACGGCCTCGTCGGCTTCGCCAACGTGCACGGCGTCGGCATCGGCATCGCTGTAGACGGCGACCGTGCGATAGCCGAGACGGCGGGCGCCGCGCAAAACGCGCACGGCGATCTCGCCGCGATTGGCGACGAGCACTTTGCTGAATCGCGACATCGTTTCTCTCATTGGTCGTTCCGCGCCCAGACCGGCGGGCGTTTCTGCATGAATGCCGCGATCCCTTCGGGCGCCTCGTCACCGCGCACGCACTGCGCGAATTTCTGCGCCGCGTCGTCGAGCACGGCATCCATGTCGAGCTTGCCGACGCCGAGCAGGATCTGTTTGGTCAGCGCGTTGGCGTGCGGCGCGCAGTGCATGATCTGGCGCAGCGTCGCGGCGAGCTTGTCCTGCAATTCGGTTTCGTCGGCGAAACCTTCATGGACGAGGCCGAGCCGCAGCGCCTCATCGCCACGAAACTGCGCGCCGGTCAGGCACAGACGCCGCGCCTGCGTCAGGCCGATCCGCTCGACGACGAACGGCGCGATCTGCGCCGGCGGCAGGCCGCGCGTCGTCTCCGGCATGCCGAACTTCGCATCGGCCTGCGCGAACGCGATGTCCGATACGCAGGCGAGCCCGAAGCCGCCGCCGAGCACGGCGCCTTCACAGATCGCGATGACGACCTGCGACGCGTTCGCGACCTTGCGCAGCATCGTGCCGAACGCGCGATTGATCGTCGCGACCGGATCGGCTTCGCCCGGCGCCGGCGTGCGCGCGCCACCGGCCATCATCGACTTGAGATCGGCGCCGGCGCAGAAATGACCACCGGCGCCACGCAGCACGATCGCGCGCACGTCGCGATCGTCGCGTACCGCATCGATCGCGACTTCGATCTCGGCAAGCATCTGCGGGTTCATCGCATTGCGCGCTTCCGGCCGGTTCAGCGTCAGATGCAGGACACCGGCCGCGACACGCACGGCGATGGTCTGGTAGCGATCGTCTGTCATGACGTTTCTCCGTGCCCGGCGCTACAGGCGCGCGACGCCGAAGCTGTTCGCGGAGGTCTCGCGAAGTCCGGCTTCGCGACAGACCGACAGGCACAGGCCGAGTACGCGACGCGTATCGCGCGGATCGATCAGGCCGTCGTCGAACAGGCGCGCGGTCGCGGCGAACGCATGCGATTCGCGGTCGAACTGGTCGATGATGTTCTTGCGCACCATCGCCAGCATCTTCTCGTCGGTCTCGCCCATCTGCTTGCCCTGCTTCGCCCACTTCTCGCGCGTGATGATTTCCATCACGCCGGCCGCCTGTTCGCCGCCCATCACCGAGGTGCGCGAATTCGGCCACGCGAAGATGAAATGCGGACCGAAGCCGCGACCGCACATGCCGTAGTTGCCGGCCCCGAACGAACCGCCCATGACGATCGTGATCTGCGGCACCGTCGCGTTGGCGACCGCCTGGATCATCTTCGAGCCGTGCTTGACGATGCCGCCCTGCTCGCTCTCGGTGCCGACCATGTAGCCGGTCGTGTTCATCAGATAGATGATCGGAATGTTCGACTGGCAGCACAGCTGGATGAACTGGCCGGCCTTGGCCGCACCCTTGGTCGTGATC
>DASSVA010000356.1:0-4709 GCA_035706385.1 Solimonas sp.
ACGCGCATCTGGCGATCCGCAAGCAGGTGCAGAAACAGCAGACCTACACGCGCGTCGCCGTGCTGTCGGACGACGAGCGGGTCGGCGAACTGGCGCGCATGCAGGGCGGCGTCGAAGTCGGCAAGGCCGCGCTCGACCACGCGCGTGAACTGCTCACGCGCGTCGCCAAAGCAGGCTGAACGGGCTGAATCCGGAGCACTCGTCATTGCGAATCGCGCAGCGGTGAAGCAATCCGGCAGCGCAGCCAGATCAAATCAAGCGGTGGACTGGATTGCTTCGTCGGCCTCTCGGCCTCCTCGCAATGACGTATGCCGTCAGGCTAGCCGTGCGTTTTCGCTTTCGGCCGCACATAGAGCACCAGACTGTGCTCCTCGACGAGGAAGCCGTGCTTGGCGGCGATCGTCTGCTGCAGTTTCTCGATCTCTTCGCTGAAGAATTCGATCACCTCGCCGGTGTCGAGACGCACCATGTGATCGTGGTGCGGCCCGCGATCGAGCTCGAACACGGCGTGGCCGCCTTCGAAGTTGTGGCGCTGCACGAGCCCGGCCGCCTCGAACTGCGTCAGCACGCGATAGACCGTCGCGAGACCGACGTCCTCGTTGAGGTCGATCAGGCGGCGGTAGATGTCTTCGGCCGACAGGTGCCGGGCCTCGCTGTTCTCGAGCATTTCGAGAATCTTGAGGCGCGGCAGCGTGACCTTGAGGCCGGCGTTGCGTAGGTCTGAGGATTCCATTCCGTAGAGGGGCGCTGGGCCGAAAGGATTTCCGCTATTATCGCCGTTCAACTTCCTGCGGCAAGCCCAGCGGACTGCGATGCGTTTTCTTCTTCTTGTCTCCACGGCTCTTGCGCTGTCGGCCTGCTCGATCATCTACAAGCTGCCGACCCGCCAGGGCAACGTCATCGAGCAGAAACAGCTCGATCAGCTCAAGCTCGGCATGACGCACGAACAGGTCCATTACCTGATGGGCACGCCGATCGCGGCGAGCGCGTTTCGTCCGGACCGCTGGGATTACGTCGGTTATTACAAATCACCGCGCGGCGACGTCACGCAGCGCGTCGTCAGCCTTTATTTCACCGACGACGCGCTGTCGCGCATGGACGGTATCGCGCCCAAGGGCAAGACCAAGGCGATCGACAATCCGGATGTCAGCACGGTGATCGCCAACGAGAAGAAGGATGCCAACGACGCGTCGCGCGCCGCCAGCGAGCATCCGAGCGGCGTCGTGCTGACGCCGCAGAACCAGCAACCCTAAGGCCGGCTGCCGCGCTCGCGCGCGACCCGCGCGCGGCGCGCCTGCTTGGGATCGGCGCGCAGCGGCCGATAGATTTCGACGCGATCGCCGGCGCGCAGTTCGTGGTCCGCCGGGACGCGCTGGCCGAAGATGCCGAGCGTCGCCGTCGCCGGATCGATCTCGGGGAAACGCCTCGGCAGATCGGTTTGCGCGAGCACCGCGCTGACGCGCGTGCCGGCCGGCACGCGCAGCGCGATCAGAATCTGCCGGTCCGGCAACGCGTAAACGACCTCGATCTCCAGCGTTTCAGGCTTTGCCATACAAGGCATCGGCGCGCAGCCGGAATGCGTCCATCACGCCGTTGACGGCACGGTCGATCCACGGCGCCAGCGTCATTTCCATCAGCCGGTTGCCGAATTCGAGACTGAGCTGCAGCGAGACCTTGCAGGCGCTGTCGGTCAGCGGCATGAAATGCCAGTAACCGTCGAGCTGCCGGAACGGTCCGTCGAGCAGGCGCATGTGGATGCGGTTGTCGTCGAGCCGGTTCTCGGTCGCGAAACTGTCCGACAGGCCCTTGACGCGAAATCCGAGCCGCGCGCGAACCTGCGGACCGTCGACATGCTCGACGCAGGCCGACACGCAGCCCGGCAGAAACTGCGGATAGGCCTCGACGTCGCCGACGAGCGTGAACATGTCCTGCGCCGAATACTTCAGCAGGGTCGAACGTTCCAGCGATGGCAAGACTTCAATCCCCCCACAACGACACCAGCCAGTCGACGAGGCCGGTCGAATAGGCCAGCACCGCGATCAGTCCCAGGCGCGCCGGATAGCGCAGCAGCGCGAACCAGATCGGATAGACCCACTGCCGCGTCTCCCCCCACAGGTGACGGACCAGCTCGCGCGGCATGATGCTGACGACGAACACGCAAATCAACAGGCCGTCGAGTGGCGCGAACCAGCTGGTCGTCAGCCACTGCACCCATTCGAAGAAATTGCGGCCGAGCAGCCGCAGGTTCTGCATCACGCTGAACGACAACAGTGTTCCCAGGCCGATGAACCAGATCAGCAGCGCCGAACTGGTCGCCGCGAACACGCGCGTCCAGCGCTGGCGGTCCATGAAATAGCGGCTGAGCGGTTCGAGCATCGCGGTCGCCGAGGTCATCGTCACGATGAACGTCATCAGGAACAGCGCGGCGGCGAACATCGCGCCGCCGAAATCGGCGCCGATCGCGCGCGGCAGCGTCTGGAACATCAACGTGATGCCGGACGTCGGCTGCAGGCCGGCGCCGAGCACGACCGCCATCACCGCCAGGCCGACCAGCAGACTGAACACGGTGTCGACGATCATCACCGTCAGCGCCACGCGGCGCAGTGGCGCGTCGATCGGCAGATAGCTGCCGACGCCCATCATCACGCCCATGCCGAGCCCCAGCGTGAAGAACGCGTGGTGCAACGCTTCCATCACGCCGCGCCAGCCGAGACGTTCCCAATGCGGCTCGAAGATGTAATCGAACGCCGCGCCGGAATCGCCGTGACGGAACGCATACCAGCACATCAGCAACACGATCAGCATGACGAACGGCACGAGACGGCGCGACGCCCGCTCCACGCCTTCGCGAAATCCGTGCGAGACGACGACGCACGCGGTCAGGATGAACAGCGTGTGCCACGACAGGCTGCGTTCCGGATCCTGCGCGAGATGCAGGAAGACGCCGCTCGCGCCTTCCGCCGTGAGATGGCCGAACATGCCGCTCGCCGCGCGGAACATGTACGCGAGGCTCCAGCCGGCGATCACGCTGTAATACGACAGGATCAGCCCGGCCGTCAGCAGTGCCAGACCGCCGATGCCGACCCAGACGCGCCTGGCGCGCGCCGATTCGACCAGCCGCGCAAAACCGGCGATCAGGTCGTCGCGCATCCAGCGCCCGAGCATCCATTCGGCGATCAGCAGCGGCAGGCCGACCAGCATCAGGCCGAGCAGATACACCAGCAGGAACAGCACGCCGCCATACTCACCCATCAGCGCCGGCAGGCGGATCGCGTTGCCGACGCCGAGCATCGCGCCGACCGCGACCCACGTGAAGGCGCGGTGCGAGCTCCAGTAGCCGTAACTGCTTTCGCGTATGTTCATCGGACGTAGTCTAGCCGCGCGCGGGCGCACTTATATAATTGATCGATGAGCAAAAAAGAAACGGCGACGGCCGAACGCACGATAGCCGTCAATCGCCGCGCCCGGCACGAGTACTTCGTCGAAGAACGCTACGAAGCCGGCCTCGTCCTGAAAGGCTGGGAGGTCAAGAGCCTGCGCGCCGGCCGCGCGCAGATCGCCGAAGCCTACGTCGTGCTCAAGAGCCGCGAAGCCTGGCTGATCGGCGCGCATTTCACGCCGCTCAAGCAGACCTCGACGCACGAGATCGCCGATGCGACCCGCACCCGCAAGCTGCTGCTGCACGAGCGCGAACTGGCGACGCTGATCGGCAAGGTCGAGCGCGCCGGCTATACGCTGATCCCGCTCGACCTGCACTGGGAAAAAGGCCGCGTGAAGCTCGAAGTCGGCCTCGCCAAGGGCAAGAAGGAGCACGACAAGCGCGCCGACATCAAGGAACGGGACTGGCAGCGCGAAAAAGGCCGTGTGCTGCGACACCGTGCCTGAGCTTCGGGATCGTCTTGCTAAAGCGCCCGCGCCACCCCATCTGCGTTACACTGACGACGTACAACGGGGCTGACCGGTTTCGACGCCGGCTACGGAATCCGAAGTGCATGCCGAGGTGTCATGTCCTCGTAAAACCCGTGGCAACCAAGCTAGTTGCGAACGACTCCAACTACGCCCTCGCCGCCTAAATCCCGGTGAGCGTCCATCCTTTCGGTGCCGGTACCGGTTGGAATGGGCGTCGACTCTTATCGGCTCGCGGTGAAGCCCGCCCTTGGCCGATCCGCTAAAACTCCAAGGGGATAAGCGCTGGCGATCCGTGCCTGTCCGGGAGCCAGCGACGAAAATCAAAGACCGGCTAAGCATGTAGATCTGAGGGCTACGATCTGGCGGACGCGGGTTCAATTCCCGCCAGCTCCACCAATAATGAGACCCCAACCGTTCTCGGTTGGGGTTTTTTTTGCCCGTTCCCCCAGTGTTGGCGCGGTTTCCGGGCCTGGCCTCGCGAGCGCGGTACTTCTCGATAACTACCCGACGAATCGGAACATCTCAGCTCGCCCTGATGTTGCCCCTGCTTGCTGACACAGCTTGGAAGTTCTGGCTGCAATATTGCCCCCCAATCGCTGTGGAAGGTAGCTCCCTGGGCAAGTGCAATTGGAGGGGGATCGCTGCGTAGGGCCGTGTGCCCCCCCATCCTGCAGCGTGACCTGATTGGGTCAAGGCCGGGTTGTCATGCAGGCAGTTTGGCTGCAAGCAGTTCGACCTTCTCGATATTGGGCGGAGAACTGAGCAAGGTCGCGGCGTTGGCCATCAAGGCCGCGGCGATC
>DASSVA010000357.1:0-3058 GCA_035706385.1 Solimonas sp.
GCCGCTCGCCAGCGACGGCCGGTTCGATGCCGGCACCGCGCAGGTCTCGACCTATGCGCTGGTCGGGCCGATGTACTTCCTGTTCTTCGCCGCGGTGATGGCCGGCGGCGCGCTGCTGTTCATCTTCGTCGCGATCTTCTATCGCGAGCGCACGTTCGTGCGCGGCGCCGCGGACGCGTCGGACGCCGAGGCGCTCGCCGAGGAACACTGAGCAGGCGCGGGCCGCCGCGCCCGCGCGTCACGCTCAGGCGAGCGGGTGGTACTGGTACAGCCAGGTCTCCGACAAGGTCGCGTCGCCGTTCTTCAGGTACAGGCGCAAGTCGACCGGCTCGCTGCCGTCGACCGTCAGGTCGAACTGCGCGCGCCAGTGGCCGGCGACGCCGTCCGGCACCGCCTCGGTGAACACGTACGAGAATTTTCCGCGCGACGCGGACAGCACCGCTTCCGGCTTGACGCCGTAGGCGAGGTTTTCCAGCGGCCCACCCTTGAACTCGACGACGAACTTGCGCACGCCTTTCGGTCGCGGCTTGCCGGGCTCGCCGCCGCGGCCGAGTCGCGTCGCGACACAGCGCGCGAGCGGCGTCGGATACGGTTCGTCGGCGAGCCAGTGCAGGCGATATTTGAGGCGGTATTCGTTGCCGGCCCTGGCCGGCGCTTTCGGCACCCACATCGCGACGGCGTTGTCGTTGGTCTCGTCGTCGGTCGGAATCTCGACGAGCTGCACGCTGCCTTCGCCCCAGTCGCCGAGCGGTTCGATCCACAGGCTCGGCCGGCGGTCGTAATAGACGCCGTCCTGGTAGTGATCGAACGCGCGGTCGCGCTGCAAAAGGCCGAAGCCTTTCGGCGCCTTGTCGGAAAACGCCGAGGCCATCGTCCGCGGCGGATTGTTGAGCGGCCGCCAGATTCGTTCGCCGTCGCCGGCCCACATCGCCAGGCCGTCCGAATCGTGCACTTCCGGCCGCCAGTCGATGCCGGTGTCCTTGATCGTTTCCGAGAACCAGAACATCGACGTCGCCGGCGCGATGCCGAGCCGCGCGACGTCGCGGCGCAGGAACAGCGAACAGTCGATGTCCATCACCACGCCGGTCGCGCGCTGCATGTCGAACCTGTACGCGCCGCTGATGCTCGGGCCGTCGAGCAGCGCATAGACGGTGACGCGGTCGCTGCCTTTGGCCGGCGGCACGAACCAGAAATTGGTGAACGACGGGAATTCCTCGGGCCGGTCCGGCTCGGCGACGTCGACGGCGATGCCGCGCGCCGACAGGCCGTACTGCGCGAGCGCGCCGATCGCGCGGAAATACGAAGCGCCGAGAAACGCGACCCAGTCGTCCTTGCGCCACGGAAACGTCTTCTGGTCGCCGAAACGGCTTTCCTGGAAACGGAAACCGGCGAAGCCCGCGCCTTTCGGCAGCTCGTGCGCAGGGCTGTTCGCCGGCATGTCGAAATACGAGGCGTCGTAGACGATCTGCCGCGCGCTGCCGCCGGCCGCGTCGAGCACGTGCATGTGCACGGGCACCTGGAAATAGCGGCCGAGATGGAAGAACGTCACCGGGTAGGCGCCCGGCCCGTCGACGAACAGCGCATCGTCGATCTTGAATTTGATCTTGCCGTGCTCTTCGTAGTTGATGCGTTCGAGCACCGAGCGCGACAGCACCGGCGGCGGCGTGTATGCGGCGGCGGCCAGCGCGCGCGCCTGCGCGATCAGGGCGTCGTACGAGAACGGTTTCGCCCTGGCGAGCTTGAGGCCGGACGCGGCCAGCGCGGACGGAGACAAGCCGAACGCGGCGAGCGCCGCGGCCGAGGTCGAAGCAGCGATGAAACGGCGGCGGCTGAGCATGCGTCGCAGCATCCTTGTGGCGGGGTGGCGGGGATGGGCCCGGACAGGCCGAGCGTTTTTACCGGCCGTATGATGAACCGGCTCTGACCGCCGCGCACCGGCATGCGACAATGGCCGCGAGCCCGATCACGAGTTGCACGATGTCCGCTGTCGTCGCCGAAGTCCCCGTCGCGTTCGCGCCGCCGCAAGGCCGGCGCGAGCCCAACAAGCTCGCCAAGCGGCTGCGTCGCCAGGTCGGCCAGGCGATCATGGACTACAACATGATCCGCGACGGCGACAAGGTGATGGTCGCGCTGTCCGGCGGCAAGGACAGCTACACGATGCTCGACATGCTCGTGCAGCTGCAGGCCAAGGCGCCGGTGAGGTTCGAGCTGGTCGCCGTCAATCTCGACCAGAAGCAGCCGGATTTTCCCGAGCACGTGCTGCCCGATTATCTGCGCGCGGCCGGCGTGCCGTTCCACATCATCGAGCAGGACACCTATTCGGTCGTCAAGCGCGTGATCCCGGAAGGCAAGACGATGTGCTCGCTGTGCTCGCGGCTGCGGCGCGGCGCACTGTACAGCTACGCGGCCGAACACGGCTTCACCAAGATCGCGCTCGGCCATCACAAGGACGACATCGTCGCGACGTTCTTCCTCAACCTGTTCCACGGCGGCAAGCTGTCGGCGATGCCGCCGAAGCTGCAGTCCGACGACGGTCGCAACGTCGTCATCCGTCCGCTCGCGTACTGCCGCGAGCGCGACATCGCCGAATACGCGCAGCTCCGCGAATTCCCGATCATCCCGTGCAATCTGTGCGGCTCGCAGGAACAGCTGCAGCGCAAGCAGGTGCGGCGGATGATGGACGCGTGGGAGCGGGAGCATCCGGCGCGGATCGAACAGGTGTTCGCGGCGCTGACCAACGTCGCGCCGTCGCAGCTCGCCGATCCGAAGCTGTTCGATTTCGCCGGGCTCGGCGGCGATCCGGCGGTCGCGGCCGACTGGCTGATGCCGGCGTCGGACACGCCGCCGGCATGAAATCGATCGCGCCGCTGCTGCTGTCACTGGGCTGCTGCGCGGCGGCGCTGGCGCAGCCGGCTCCGGATCCCGGTTCGAGTCCGCCGGTGACGACGGCGCCGTCGTCGAACGTCGCGACGGCCGAGACCGCGACGGCGTCATCGGCGCCGTTTTTGTGGCGCGTCACGGTCGGCGACGTCAGCCATTACCTGCTCGGCTCCGTGCA
>DASSVA010000358.1:0-3060 GCA_035706385.1 Solimonas sp.
TCGCACGCGGCTTTCGCGCCGCGATACGCGATGCCGACCGTCGTCTGCCCGCCGCGCTGCGCGAACACGCGCTTGCGCAGCGCGATGACGTCGCTGGCCGGACGCCGCCAGTCGAGATCGAGACGCGTCGCGTGATCGCGCAGCACGTCGTCGAGCGAATGAAACTCCGGCGCGTACAGCCGCGGCTCGGCGTCGCGCCCTTCGCGCGCCGGCGACAGGCCGATTTCGGCGACGACGAAGACGAGCTGGTCGGGCTTCACGAACGGCGCGTATTTCGCCCATTTGTCGGCGTCGATCCACGTCGACAGCTGCGCCGAGCGATCGTCGAGCGTCAGCTTGTAGCTCGCGCTGCCGCGACCGTCGCCCTTGAAGAAACGCACGTCGGCGACCCAGGCCGCGAACATTACCTTGACGCGCGGCTGCCAGACCGGCTTGCCGTTGGCGGCGACCGGCTGCGGCGTCGCGTGCTGGCGGATCAGCTCATGCAGGCGGCCGCTGCAGACCTGCGAGGTGATCTCGCCGTACGCCTCGATCGGGTGGCCGGACAGATAGAAGCCGAGCGTGTCGCGTTCGCGCGCGAGCAGTTCGCGCTGCGACCAGTCCGGCTCGATGTCGGGCGCGATCTGCTGCTCGGCCTTGGCGCCGCCGCCACCGAGGCCGAACAGATCGTCCTGCCCGGAATCGGCGCTCGCCGCCGCCGCCTCGGCGAGCTGCAGCGCCTTCGGCAGCGTCTTCATCAATGACGGCCGGTTGAGGCCGAAGCCGTCCATCGCGCCCGAGCAGATCAGCGCTTCGAGCACGCGCTTGTTCGCTTTCTTCGTATCGACGCGCCGGCAGAAATCGAACAGGTCCTTGAACGGCCCGTTCGCGTCACGCTCCTTGAGAATGCCTTCGAGCGCCGCCTCGCCGGCGCCCTTGATCGCGCCGAGACCGTAACGGATCGCACCGGGCTGCGGGACGATGAAGCGGAACGCGCTGCGGTTGACGTCCGGCGGCAGCATCGTCAGCCCCATGCGCAGGCATTCCTCGCGCATCGTGACGATCGCCTCGGTGTGCTGCATTTCGCAGGACAGCACCGCCGCCATGAACTCGGCCGGGTAATGCGTTTTCAGCCACGCGGTCTGGTACGAGACCAGCGCATAGGCGGCGGCGTGCGACTTGTTGAAGCCGTAGTTCGCGAACTTCTCCATCAGGTCGAAAACCTGCGTCGCGATCTCGCCGTCGACGCCGCGGCCGGTCGCGCCATCGGTGAAGATTTCGCGCTGCTTGGCCATCTCCGACGCAATCTTCTTGCCCATCGCACGCCGCAGCAGGTCCGCACCGCCGAGCGTGTAGCCGGCGAGGCGCTGCGACATCTGCATCACCTGTTCCTGATAGACGAAGATGCCGTAGGTCGGCTGCAGCACCGCCTCCATCTCCGGGTGCAGGTAGACGACCGGCGCGTCGCCGCGCTTGCGCGCGCAGTACTCCGGAATCAGGTCCATCGGTCCCGGCCGGTACAGCGAAACGAGGGCGACGATGTCCTCGAAAGTGTCCGGCTTCAGATCCCTGGACGCGCGCTGCATGCCCGGCGATTCCATCTGGAACACCGCGGTGGTCTCGCCGCTCGCATACAGCTCGTAGGTTTTCGGATCGGTGATCGGCAGCTTCAGCACGTCGATCTCGGTGCCGGTCGTCTTCGCGACGTTGGCGACCGCTTCCTGGATCACCGTCAGCGTCTTCAGGCCAAGGAAGTCGAATTTGACGAGGCCGACCGATTCGAGATCCTTCATGTCGAACTGCGTGCGCATGCCGCCGCCGCCGGCTTCGCAGTACATCGGCGCGTAATCGGTCAGCGGCTGCGGCGCGATGACGACGCCGCCGGCGTGCACGCCGACGCCGCGCGTCGTGCCTTCGAGCGCGAGGCCGAGGTCGATCACCGCGCGCGTGTCCTCTTCGCCGTCGTAACGCTGCTTGAGTTCCGGCACCTGTTCGAGCGCGTCGACCAGCGTCGCGCCCGGCGTGCCCGGCACCAGCTTGGCGATCGAGTCGGCGAAACCATAACCGTGGCCCATCACGCGCGCGACATCGCGGATCACGCCGCGCGCCGCCATCGTCGCGTAGGTGATGATCTGGCCGACGTGCGCACGCCCGTACTTGTGCGTGACGTAGTCGATCACGCGGTCGCGGTTGTCCATGCAGAAATCGATGTCGAAGTCCGGCATTGACACGCGTTCCGGATTGAGGAAGCGTTCGAACAGCAGGTTGTACGGCAAAGGATCGAGGTCGGTGATGCGGATCGCATACGCGACCAGCGAGCCGGCGCCCGAACCGCGGCCGGGCCCGACCGGACAGCCGTTGTTCTTCGCCCACTCGATGAAGTCCGACACGACGAGGAAGTAGCCGGCGAAACCCATCTTCTCGATGATGCCGAGCTCATAGTCGAGGCGCTGCCAGTATTCTTCGTGATTCGTGATTCGTGATTCGTGATTCACAGCGAGGCGTTGTTCGAGTCCCTCGCGCGCGCGTTCGCGCAGCCAGCTGTCGGTCGTGTAGCCGTCCGGCACCGGAAAGTTCGGCAGGTGATATGGCGGCGCGAACTTCAGCGTCAGCGAGCAGCGCCGCGCGATCTCGACCGCGTTCGCAAGCGCTTCCGGGATGTCGGCGAACAGCGCGGCCATTTCGTCGGCCGACTTCAGATACTGCTGGTCGGTGTAGTCGCGCGGCCGCTTCGGGTCGTTGAGCACGCGGCCCTGCGCGATGCAGACGCGCGCCTCGTGCGTCTCGAAATCCTCCGGCGCGAGGAAGCGCACGTCGTTGGTCGCGACCAGCGGCACCTGCTCGTGACGCGACAGCGCGACGGCCGCCTCGACCCATTCGTCGTCGCCGGCGCGGCCGCAGCGCGCGATCTCCAGATACAGGCGCTGCGCAAACAGCGCACGCAGTTCGGCGAGCGCTTCGCAGGCGGCCGCGACGTTGTCGCCGAGCGCGGCGCGGAACACCGCG
Organism: Solimonas sp.; assembly: GCA_035706385.1. Taxonomy (GTDB): domain Bacteria; phylum Pseudomonadota; class Gammaproteobacteria; order Nevskiales; family Nevskiaceae; genus Solimonas. Next base: position 2,986 of record DASSVA010000358.1, read on the forward strand.
CCGTCGCGGCCGCTGAGCGCGATCAGACCGTCGTTCCACGCCGCCAGCGATTCGCGCGACACCAGCGGCTGTCCG
>DASSVA010000359.1:0-3554 GCA_035706385.1 Solimonas sp.
CTCGGCGGCTTCACGTTGCGTCCACTTCTTGCGCGCGATGACTTTCTCGATGCGCTGCATCAACTCCGCACGCAGGCGCAGATTCACAGCCTCTTGCGGTGTGTCCGCGATCGCATCGAAAACACTGGCGTAGGTCTTGGAGGTCATGGCTTTTCCTTCTTTGATCGCAGCAGTTTCGAAAGCCGCGACTTGGCTAAATCAATATCCACCTGCGCAGTCTGTTCCGTCTTCTTCTTGAAGACATGCAAGACGTACACGGCATCGGCCAAGCGGGCGGTGTAGATGAAGCGGTACGCCCCTGAGGAATCGCGCACGCGCAGTTCCTCAACGCCCGTTCCGATGCTTGGCATCGGCTTGAAGTCGCGCGGCTGTTCGCCGCACTGGACAAGGTGCAACTGCTAGCCCGCGTCCTGCTGAACCGAACGCGGAAACCCGCGCAGGGTTTCCAGCGTGTCAGCCTCAAAGCGTATCGGCTTCATGTCTTGAATATATCCGTATTGATATAATAAAAGCAAGAGAAAAGGCCGGATCGCTCCGGCCTTGAGTCATATCCGGCAGACGAAGGCTTCCCCTCGGGCCCGGCGCGGTGGTGCGTCAGACAGCTTGCAAATCGCTGGTTACACCGACGGTATTGCCAAAGTCTTCGCACCCAAGCCGTCGGCGAATGTCGGCAAGTTCGTGCCCAGAGTCAGTGAGTGCCCACATGGAAGCATGGCTGAGTAGGAGCAATCGAGCCGCCATGCCGCGAAAGCGGATTTGAGGCCGACACGGATGTTATGCCGAGAGTTAGTGCAGTCAAGCAATGGCTGCCAGTGGACAGCCATGGACAGCGAAAAACACAAAACCAACAAAAAACCGCGCATTAGCGCGGTTATCTGTACGTCCCTGGACTGCTTTGGACCCCCTAATGGTGCCGGGAACAGGAATCGAACCTGCGACCTACTGATTACGAATCAGTCGCTCTACCGACTGAGCTATCCCGGCAAGGGGCGCGAATTATAGGGTGCTCGCCCCTGCCGGACAATGCCGCTTTTGAAATTGCGCGGCTTCGCTCGCTCAACTCCGCTTCTGCGATCGCCGCTTCGCGGTGCTGCGCCGCCGTGCCGGCACTTTCGCGCCTTTCTTGCGCGCCTCCGACAGGCCGATCGCGATCGCCTGCTTGCGGCTTTTCACTTTGCCGTGGCCGCCCTTGCCGCTCTTGAGCGTGCCGTGCTTGGCGCGGCGCACCGCCGACGCCACCGACTTGGACGCGGACTTGCTGTACTTGCGTTTGCCGCGCGACGCGGCCTTCTTTGTCGCTGCCATGATCGTTCTCCTTGCTACGGTGTCGGATTGCCGCCGGTGACGCCATAGACCTCGCCGGTCACGTAACTCGATTCCTGCGACGCCAGCAGCACGTAGACCGGCGCACATTCGGCGGGCTGGCCGGGACGTCCGAGCGGCGTGTGCGCACCGAACTGCGGGATTTTTTCGTCCGGTTGGCCGCCGCTCGGCTGCAGCACCGTCCAGATCGGCCCCGGCGCGACCGCGTTGACGCGGATGCCCTGCGCGGCGACTTCCTTGGCGAGCGCCTTGGTGAAGCCCATGATCGCCGACTTGGTCGACGCGTAGTCGAGCAGCGTCGGCGACTGCACGTACGACTGGATCGACGCGGTATTGATGATCGCCGCGCCTTTCGGCAGCCGCGGCAGCGCCGCCTTGCAGATCCAGAACATCGCGTAGATGTTGGTCCTGAAGGTTTTGTCGAACTGCTCGGTCGTGATGTCGAGGATATTGGTCTGCGCGACCTGCTTGCCGGCGTTGTTGACGACGATGTCGAGGCCGCCGAGTTCGTCGGCGGCGCGCGCGACGAGTTCGCTGCAGAACGTCTCGTTCGACAGATCGCCGGGAATCGCGATCGCCTTGCGCTTCTCGGCGCGGATCAGCTCGATCGTCGACGCGGCGTCGGCCTCTTCCTCGGGCAGATGGTTGATCGCCACGTCCGCACCTTCGCGCGCGAATGCGATCGCGACCGCGCGGCCGATGCCGGAATCGCCGCCGGTGATCAATGCGCGCCGGCCGCGCAGACGGCCGAAGCCGACATAACTGCGTTCGCCGCAATCGGGCCGCGGCCGCATCTCGCGATCGAGACCGGGACTCGCCTGCGTCTGCTTCTCGAACGGCGGTCGCGGATATTGCGTGGTCGGATCGCGCATCGTGTACTGATCGGCATGATGCCCTGCGCTTTCTTTGGCCATGCGGGTTCTCCGGTGACGGACCGCGTCGTCGGCGCACTGCGGTCGCGCAAATCTGATATCGCGACGGTGAGCGCTTTGCGCTGAATTGACGGTGAATTCACGCTCGCCGCTGCCGGCGCGCGCGCGGCGGCCGGCAATGACGTCGCAGCACGTCGACGATCGCGCGTTCGATACTGCGCGGCACGCGGCGCAGATCGCGGCATCGCGGAAGATGCCGCAGGCCGCCGTTGCGCCAGATCTCGAACACCAGCGGATTGATGTACGACTTGCGGCAGATCGCCGGCGTATTGCGCAACTCGTCGGCGACCGCGCGGATCACCTTGTTGATCTGCGTCGTGCCGGCGCGCAGGTGACGCGCGTCGGGTGCGGCGACGCCGCCGAGCAGCATGGCCGCGCGCATCGTCGCCGCCCAGGTGCGGAAATCCTTCGCGGTGAACGCGTCGCCGCTCGCATCCTGCAGATACTGGTTGAGCTGGCCGGAATCGATCGGATGCCGCACGCCGTCGTCGTCGAGATACTGGAACAGCACCTGTCCGGGCAGTTGCTGACAGCGGCGGACGATCCGCGCAAGGCGGCGGTCGTCGACGATCAGCTCGTGCGCCACTCCGCCCTTGCCGGCGAAACTCAGCCGCAGGCGTCCGTCCCGAACGAATTTCGCATGACGGTCGCGCAGCGTCGTCAGCCCGTAGCTGCGATTGTCGCGCGCATATTCGGCATTGCCGACGCGCGCCTGCGTCAGATCGAGCAGCGCGACGACGGTCGCGAGCACCTTGTCGCGCGGCAGGCCCGGCGCGCGCAGGTCGCGGCGCACGCGCCGGCGCAGTTTCGGCAGGACTTCGGCGAACGCCATCACGCGCTCGAACTTCTGATCGTCGCGCTGGCGGCGCCATTCCGGGTGATAACGGTATTGCTTGCGACCGCGCGCATCGCGGCCGGTCGCCTGCAGATGGCCGTCGGCATCGGCGCAGATCCATACCTGGCGATACGCCGGCGGCACCGCGAGCGAGCGGATGCGCCGCAGTTGCTGCGCATCGCGCACGACACGGTCGCGCGCATCGCGATAACGAAAGCCGCGTCCCGCGCGCTCGCGCGCGATGCCGGGTTCGGCGTCATGGGAATGCCGCAGTCGGGACATGAGACTCCTTGACGTCCGCGATTCCACACTGCGGACCGCCTGCAACATCAAAGCCTGCGAGTGAACGATTGCTGAGCGCGAATATCGACGGGCGATTCGCCGCAACGAATGCATGGCTTGCATTAAGTGAGCTGTCAGGCCGGATCGCAATTCTGTGGCGAACTTCTCGGCTGACGGCGAAC
>DASSVA010000360.1:0-5190 GCA_035706385.1 Solimonas sp.
TGTTGTCCCCGTAGAATGCGGCATGCGCGTCGCTCTGATCTTTCCGTTGCTGCTCGTCCTGTCCGCCTGCGGCTTTCATCTCGCCGGCGGTACGCCGCTGTCCGACGATCTGAAGAAGGTCTATCTCGACACGACGATTCCGTATTCGGTGACCGAACCGCCGATCGAGGCGCAGTTGCGGGCGATCCTGCAGCGGCGCGGCGCGGAGGTCGCCAAGGACCCGTCGTCGGACGTGACGACGATCCGTCTGTCGAACCTGCGCGAGAGCCGCGAGGTGCTGTCGCTCGGCACCGACGGCAAGGCGGTCGAATTCCGCCTGCTGACGCGCGTGCATTACGAAGTGTTCCGCGGCGCGACGACGCTGGTGACGCCGGGCGATCTGGTCGCGACGCGCGATTACAGCTTCGAGCCGGAACAGGTGCTCGCCAAGGAAGCCGAGGAACAGCGCCTGCGCGAGTTCATCCAGAGCCAGCTCGCCGAGCTGCTGATGCTGCGGATCGACGCCGCGCTCACGTATCACTCGGCCACTGTCGCGCCACAAGCGCCAAAGGATGCAGCACCGGCACCGTGAGGCCGCGCCGGCGCAGACCGGCGGCGATGTGCAGCGTGCAGCCGATGTTGCTGCTGACGAGAAAGTCCGGCTTCGCGGCCGCGAGCGCGTCGAGCTTGTGGTCGAGCAGGCGATCGGCCATGTCCGGTTGTGAAACGAAGTAGGTGCCGGCCGCACCGCAGCAGTTGTGCTGAACATCCAGTGCTTCGATCCGTGCGCCGGGGATCTTGCGCAGCAGCGCGGTGACCGCATCGCTGCCGCCGGTGACATTGCGCTGCGTGCACGGCTGATGCACGGCGACTTTCGCGTCGAGGCTGCGCAGCGTCACGTCGGCCGGCCAGTGATCGAGCAGGAAACGATGCGGCTCGCGCACGCGCGCCGCCATCGCCGCTGCGGCGTCATCGCCGGCGGCGACCAGCGGATATTCCTTCAGCGTCGCGCCGCAACCGCTGGCGGCGTAGACGATCGGTGCGTCGCCGGCGAACGCGTCGGCATTCCGTGCGGCGAGTTCGCGTGCGCGCGACGGCAGGCCGGCGTGCTGGTGCAGCGCGCCACAGCAGGTCTGCCGTGACGGCGTCTGCACGTCGAAGCCGCAGCGGTCGAGCAGCGTCCTGATCGTCGCGAGCGTCGCGGCGTCGGCAATCGCGCCGACGCAGCCGTCGAACATCTGCACGGTCTGTTGCCGGCGCGGCGCACGCCAGTCGCCGACCGTCACCGCCGCCGCCGGTTCTGGAACGAGGGAGAGCCAGCGGCCGATGCGGCCGCGGCGCAGCAGCCCGGCGATCGCGACGAGACGCTGCAAGCCGCTGCGCTGGTAAAACGCCAGCAGGATGTGCGCGATGCGACGCAGCGGCGCCGACGTCAGCCACGGCGCGAGCCAGCGCGTCAGCCGCGGTGCCGGAACGTACTGCGTCGTCAGCATCGCGCGGCCGGCGTCGATCAGTTCGCCATACGGCACTTTCGCCGGGCACACGCGTTCGCAACTGCGGCAGCTCAGGCAGCCGTCGAGATGCGCTTGCAGCGAACCGGAATGTTCGATCAGGCCGCTCGCGAGACCCTGCATCAGCATGATGCGACCGCGCGGCGAATCCGCCTCGTGGCGGCTTTCCTGGTAGGTCGGGCAATGCGGCAGACACAGCCCGCATTTCACGCACAGATCGGCCTTGGCAAGCGGAAAGACGAAGGCGTTTGGTGATTCAGGCATCGTCGCCAATAATAGTCGCTTCCTTTTTACCGCCCAATCGGAGTGAACACCCAGTGATGAATGCGAAAGGTTTCGCCACGCTTGCCTGCCTCGGTCTGCTGCCGGCGCTCGCACAGGCCGCGCCGTGGTCCGGCGACGTCGCCGTCGGCTATCTCGCGACGACTGGCAATTCGAAGACGAGCTCGCTCAACGGCAAGTTCAGCCTGGTCTATGCGCAGGAGCGCTGGAAGAACACGCTGAGCGCGGCGGCGATCAACACCTACGCGGACAACGAAAGCTCGGCGGAAAGCTACACGGCCAACGAGCAGCTCGACTACAACTTCACGCCGCGCGATTACGCGTTCGGCGCCGTCGAGTGGAACAAGGATCTGTTTGCGGCGATCCGCGAGCGCACGTCGGAAACGGCCGGTTACGGCCGCCACGTATTGATCGGGCCGACGCATTTCCTCGATCTGGAAGTCGGCGTCGGTGCGCGACAGCAGCAGACCAGCGACATTCCGCGCGAACGCGAGAGCGAATTCATCGAGCGCGGCGCCGCGAAATATCGCTGGGCGATCACGCAGACGACCTCGTTCACGGAAAGCCTGAAGGTCGAATCGGGCCACAGCAACACGTACACCGAATCGATCACCGCATTGAAACTGCAGATCGTCGGCAGCCTGTTCGCGAACCTGTCGTACACGATCAAGAACAACACGCAGTCGGCGCCGGACACGAAGAAGACCGACACCGAGGCGGCGGTCACGGTCAGCTACGAATTCGGCAAGGAAAAGGCGTGAAGGCGAGCGGCGCGGCCGCTTTTCCGTCCGTCGGGGCGAGGGCAGGATGAGCGCGGAAAACTACTACCGGCATCACGTGTTCTTCTGCTGCAACCGGCGGCCGCCGGGCGAGCGCACCTGCTGCGCCGACAAGGGCGCCGACCGCGTGCGCGATTACGCCAAGCAACGCGTCAAGGCGCTCGGCCTGTCGGGGCCGGGCAAGGTGCGGATCAACCAGTCCGGCTGCCTCGATCGCTGCGAGGAAGGGCCGTGCATCGTCGTCTACCCGGAAGGCGTCTGGTACACGTACGTCGACGAGGAAGATGTCGACGAGATCGTCGAGCAGCATCTGCAGAACGGGCGCGTCGTCGAGCGTCTGCGGCTCAAGGATCGCGCGTGATCCGCGAGGTGCTGAAGATGGGCGATCCGCGTCTGCTGCGCGTCGCGCAGCCGGTGCGGGAATTCGATACGCCGGCGCTGCACGCGCTGATCGCCGATCTGTTCGACACCATGCGCCATCTCGATGGCGCCGGGCTCGCGGCGCCGCAGATCGGTGTCGATCTGCGCGTCGTGATCTTCGGCTTCGGCCACAACGACCGCTATCCGGACGCGCCGCCGGTGCCGGAGACGGTATTGATCAATCCGCAGTTGACGCCGTTGTCGGACGAGATGGAAGACGGCTGGGAAGGCTGCCTGTCGGTGCCGGGCCTGCGCGGCGTCGTGCCGCGTTTCCGCGCGCTGCGATACCGCGGGTTCGATCCGGCCGGGCGGTCGATCGATCGCAGCGTCGACGGCTTCCATGCGCGCGTCGTGCAGCACGAATGCGACCACCTCGACGGCGTGCTGTACCCGATGCGCGTCCGCGACTTCAGCCGCTTCGGGTTCACCGATGTGCTGTTCCCGGGGCTCGGCGCATCGGCGGACGACTGAGCGCCGTGGTCGCTACAACACCGGCGAATCGATGTTCAGCGGGCTCGCGTCGTCGGCCTTTTCCTCGTCCGGCTCGGTCGCCTGCTTCTTTTCCTCGGCCGCTTCCAGCGCCGTCTTCGGCGTGGCGTCCTTGTCGCGCGTGATCCACACCAGCATGTCGTAATACGAGCGGATGTTGCCGACGTAGATCACCGCCTGGTGGCCGCGCGCGTAGCCGTGGCGCGTCTGCGAATACCAGCGGCTTTGCGAGAGCAGCGGCAGCGTGCGGCGCACGTCGATCCAGCGGTTCGGATCGCGGCCGAGTTTCTCGGTCAGGATGCGCGCGTCGATCAGATGGCCGACGCCCATGTTGTACGCCGCCAGCGCCATCCAGGTGCGGTCCGGTTCCGGGATTTCGAGCGGCAGCTGGTCGGCGATCTGCTTGAAGTAGCGTGAACCGCCGGCGATGCTCTGCGCCGGGTCTTCGCGGTCGGCGACCCGGAGGAACGCGGCCGTGTCGTTGGTCAGCATCATGATGCCGCGCACGCCGGTCGGACTCGTCGCATCGGCGTCCCAGTGCGATTCCTGATAGCCGATCGCCGCCAGCAGACGCCAGTCCAGATCGTTCTGCTGGCCGGCGCGTTCAAACGCCGCGCGATAGCGGCGCAGGCGAGTGTCGACATGCGTCGCCAGCGCCAGCGCACCCTGCGAATCGACCTGGTTGACGTGACCGAAGTAGCGGTCCTTGATGCGCGCCAGCTCCTTGGGCCCGAGGCTCGCGAAGAAGTCGCTCGCCGCATCGCTGAGGCTGGTGTCCTTGCCGGGACGGAACGCCCACGCGACGTCGAGCGCGTCGGCGACGGTGAACGCCGTGCGCAGATTCGGGTAGTAGCGCTGGTTGATCGCCAGCAGGTCGGAATTGACGATCGTGTAATCGAGCGTGCCCTGCGAGACCTGATACAGCAGCTCTTCGGCGACGTCTTCGTTGGTCTCCGCCCATTTCAGTTGCGGATAGCGCGACGCCTGCAGCGTGCGCAGCGTCTCGACCGGCGTGCTGTCCTTGACGATGCGCAGCGTGCCGCGCAGATCGCCGAGGTTTTTCGGCCGCGGCTGGCCGAGCCGGTAGACCAGTTCCGGCACCACCTTCAGCAGCGGCCGCGAGAACCGCACGAGCTTCTTGCGTCCGGGCGTTTCGGTGATGCTCGCCGCCGCCATGTGCACGACGCCGGTGCGGACCATCTCGACCGCCGCCGGCGGATTGGCGGCGACCACCAGTTCGAGCTTGACGCCGAGCTGGTCGGCGAACGCCTTGGCGAGGTCGTATTCGAAACCCGTCCCCTCGCCGCCCTGGCCGATGTAATACGCCGTCGGGCTGTTCACCGTCGCGACCCGCAACACGCCCTGCGCGCGCACCTCGGCGAGCGTCGACTGCCGCGGCGAACAGGTGCCGAGGATCGAAAACAGCCCGAACAGGCCGAGCAGGAACATCAGCCGCGCCCGGCCGATCGCCGGCCGGCGGTTTCGTTGATCGCGGGGAGTAGGCGTCGCGGCCCGGTTCATCTAAAATAGCGGTCTTGGCACAGCGGCCCTTGGACGCCACGCTAGCACAACGGTTTCGTCCCCGCCGCGCAATGCCGGACAGACGCCGTTGAGCCGGTCCGCAAGCCAGACAAGTCCACGGAGAGGTGGCAGAGTGGTTGAATGTACCTGACTCGAAATCAGGCGTACGTGAAAGCGTACCGGGGGTTCGAATCCCTCCCTCTCCGCCA
>DASSVA010000361.1:0-5434 GCA_035706385.1 Solimonas sp.
CGCTGGATGTGGCTCTGGCCGCCGCAACGGAATTCGACCTCGTCGCGAGGGCCGCAGAAAGGACAGTCGATCTTCAGCATCAGTGTGCGATTCCGGCAGCGGCGGCTTCGTCGATCAGGTGGCCGGTCGTGAACCGGTCGAGCCCGAACGGCTTGATCAGCGGATGGACATCGCCGGTCGCCAGCGTGTGCGCCATCGTCCAGCCGCCGGCGGGGATCGCCTTGAATCCGCCGGTGCCGAAGCCGCAATTCAGATAAAGGTTTTCGACCGGGCAAGGGCCGAAGATCGGCGAGGAGTCGCGCACCACGTCGACGATGCCGGCCCATTGCCGCATCAGCCGCAGCCGCGAGAACGCCGGAAACATTTCCAGCGTGCCGGCGACGACGTTCTCCACGGTGTGGAAGTTGCCGCGCTGCGCATACGACGGATACAGGTCGAGCGCGCCGCCGATCACCAGTTCGCCCTTGTCGGTCTGGCTCAGATAGACGCCGGTCGCCGGCGACAGCACGACGGTATCGAACACCGGCTTGACCGGTTCCGACACGAACGCCTGCAGCGCATAACTGGTGATCGGCAGGCGCAGCCCGGCGAGCGCGGCGAGCTGGCTGGTGTGGCCGGCGACCGACAGGCAGACCTTCGCGGCGCGGATGTCGCCGCGATTCGTGCGCACGCCGCCGACCACGCCGTCGCCGCCGAGAAAGCCGGTCACTTCGCAGTTCTGGATGATGTCGACGCCGAGCGCGTCGGCGCCGCGCGCGTAGCCCCAGGCGACCGCATCGTGGCGCGCCGAACCGGCACGCGGCTGATCGACGCCGGCGACGACCGGATAGCGGCCATTGCGCTGATACAGCGGCATGCGCTCGAACACCTGCGCGGCGTCGAGCCATTCGCAGTCGATGCCGTTCAGGCGCATCGCGTTGAACGAGCGGCGCAGGATTTCCTCGTCGTGCCGCGAATGCGCGAGCGTGATCATGCCGCGCTGCGAGAACATGATGTTGTAGTTCAGCTCGCGGCTGAGCTTTTCGTAAAGCCGCACCGAGAAGTCGTAGAACGCCGCCGATTCGGGCAGGTAATAGTTGGAGCGGACGATCGTCGTGTTGCGGCCGGTATTGCCGCCGCCGATCCAGCCTTTCTCCAGCACCGCGACGCGCTTCACGCCGTGGTTCTTCGCCAGGTAATAGGCCGTCGCCAGCCCGTGACCGCCGCCGCCGACGATGACGACGTCGTATTCCGCCTTCGCTTGCGCGTTGCGCCATTGCGGCTGCCAGTGCCGATGGCGGCTGATCGCGTGGCGGGCGAGTGCCGGGCCGGAAAAACGCATGGATGCTCTGCTTCTCGATGGGTATGCGGCCGAATCGTATCATGCACTTCCGTATAATACGATACGGCGTCTTGCATCCGACGCTGCCGCCCCGGAGAAACGCGGATGACCTTGCGCGACGACCGCGAGCGGCGGCGCGCACGCCGGCCGCACCGGCCGCGTGTTCCCTCAGTCGGCCAGACCGGCCGCCAGCGCGGCGAGCAGGCGCACGCCCCAGCCGGTCGGGCCCGGCCGCAGCGCGCCGCGCTGGCGCGACGACAGCACGGTGCTCGCCATGTCGAGATGCGCCCAGCGCTGGCCGCTCGCGAAACGTTCGAGAAACTTGGCGCCGGCGACCGACGACGCGCCGGACGGCAGGCCGAGACCGTTGCTCGCGCCGAGATTGCGGACGTCGGCGATGTCCGAATCGACGATGTAGTCCTGCAGCGGCGACAGCGGCATGCGCCAGACCCGGTCGCCGGTCTGTTCGGCGGCCGCGGCGATTTTCTCCGCGAGCGCTTCGTCGTTCGCGTAAAGCCCGGCGAACTCCTGGTGCAGCGTCATCGAGATGCTGCCGGTCAGCGTCGCGATGTCGACCAGCAGCTCCGGCTTGAAGCGTTTCGCGTAGCTGATGCCGTCGGCGACGACGATGCGGCCTTCGGCGTCGGTGTTCGCGACCTCGATCGTCAGACCTTCAAGCGAACCGATCACGTCGCCCGGCCGGTAGGCGTCGCCGGCGATGACGTTCTCGCACACGGCCAGCACGACGGCGACATTGAGTTTCGCGTTCTGCGCGGCGAGCAGACGCAGCGCGGCGATCGCCGCGGCGGCGCCGCCCATGTCGAACTTCATCTTCTCGATCAGTTGCAGCTTCAGGTTCAGGCCGCCGCCGTCGAACGTCAGCCCTTTGCCGACGATCGCGAGGTCCGTCTTTCCGGCGGCGCGGCCGTTCCAGCGCGCGACGACCATGCACGGCTTGTTGCGGCTGGAGCTGCCGACCGCGAGCAGACCGTGCGCGCCGAGCTTGCGCAGCGCCGCCTCGTCGAACACCTCGACCTTGACGCCGAGCGCGGCGAGGCTGCGCGCCTCGTCGGCGAACGCCGCCGGCGTCAGATGATTGGCCGGCGCATCGACGAGCGCGCGCGCCCAGTTGACGGCCTCGGCGGTATCGATCGCCGCCCGCAGCGCCTTGCGGCTCGCGCCGGGAATGCGCAGCACGGCGGCGGGCAGCGCGTCGTTCGCGGGCTCGCGCCGGTACAGCTGATTGTCGTAGCCGGCCAGCAGCACGCCGGTCGCGAATGCCGGCAGCGCGTCGGCCGGCACGGTGCCGGCCAGTTCGGCAAGCGCGAGATTCGCCGATCGCATCAGCTGCGCGACCCGCCACGCCGCGTTTTCCCAGTAGTCGCCGTGTTGCGTCGCCGCGCCGCGCGCGCCGCAGCCGACGACGATGACGCGCCGGCCGCCGTCGTGCGCATCGAAGCGCTCGCCGGGCGTGCCGCGGAATTCGCCGGGCAGCGCCGGCAACGCGAAGCCCTCGTCGAGATCCAGCAGCGGCCGGCATCCGTCATCGACCGGCAGGATGCGTACGGCCGCACCCGCTTTCTTCGATGCGGGTTCGATGCGCAGCCGCTGCAGGCGGTCGAGCGGCAACAGGTTCTTTTTCATGTCGGGTCTCCTTCAGACGGCGCCGCCGTGGTCGGCGATGAATTCGCCGCGCAGCGCGTCGACGCGCTGCACGTGATGCGGGCCGAGTTCGGCGATGCGCGTGCAGCCGAGCAACGCGAGATCGGTCAGCAGTTCGCTGCGCAGCAGATCGAGCGCGCGCGCGACACCGGCCTGTCCGCCGGCCGCCAGGCCATACAGGTACGGCCGGCCGATCGAGCACGCCGACGCGCCGAGCGCCAGCGCCTTCAGCACGTGCGTGCCGCGGCGGATGCCGCCGTCGACGATCAGCTCGACCGCGTCGCCGAGCGCGTCGCGGATCGGCGCGAGCGCATCGAGCGGCGCGAGACTGCCGTCGAGCTGCCGGCCGCCGTGATTCGACAGCATCAACGCGGTCGCGCCGATGTCGGCGGCGCGGCGCGCATCGTCGACGCTGACGAGTCCCTTGATCACGAACGGGCCGCCCCATTCGCGCGCGAGCCAGGCGGCGTCTTCCCAGGTGATCGAGCGGTCGAACTGACCGTTGACGTACTCGATCAGCCCGACCGGGCCGTTGGCGAGCGCATCGACGCGATGCATGACATTGGCGAGCCGGAAATCCGGATCGAGAAGAAAGTGCAAAGTCCACGACGGCGACGCCGCGAAGCTCAGCAGACTGCGCAGCGACAGGCGCGGCGGCATCGTCATGCCGGTCACCAGGTCGCGCTCGCGATTGCCGGCGAGCGGCGTATCGACCGTCAGGCACAGCGCCTGATAATTCGCGGCCTTGCAGCGCGCGACCAGTTCGCGCGTCAGTCCGCGGTCCTTGAAGATGTAGACTTGGAACATCCTGGCGCCGGCGCTCGCGGCGGCGACGTCTTCGAGGCGGGTCGTCGCCATCGTCGACAGCGAATAGAGCGTGCCGGCTTCGTGCGCCGCGCGTGCGACGCCGAGTTCCTTGTCGTGATGGAACAGGCGCGACATGCCGGTCGGGCCGAGGAAGAACGGCAGATCGAGCTGCGTACCGAGCAGCGAAATCGAAAGATCGATCTCGCGGATGTCGCGCAGCACGCGCGGCACCAGCGCGTAGCAGTCGAACACCGCGCTGTTGCGCCGCATCGTCCATTCGTCGTCGGCGCCACCGTCGATGTAATGGAACATCGGCGCCGGCAGCCGGCGTCTGGCGAGACGCCGCAGATCGGCGATGTTGAAACAGCGTTCAAGCGACATGGGCGATCTGCGACTCGACGCACCTTCTCGCAGCGGACTCGCCTCGCTGCCGTGGCATTGCGTTCCTTGCTTTCCCGTTCATGTCCTCCCCTCGTTGCGAAGCAGTCTGCTGCGGAGCAGACAGCCGTGTTACGCTGGTCTGACCAGTGAACGGATGCAGACGATGACGCGCAGCTCGCAGCGCAGCGGACCGGAAGTCGTCGCCCACCGGCTGCAACGGGCGATCCACAAAGGCGAATTCGCGCCCGGCGAACTGGTGCCGTCGGAACGCGCGCTCGCCGAGCGCTGGAAGATTTCGCGGCCGATTGTCCGCGAAGGCATCGGCATGCTGGTCGCGCGCGGCGTGTTGCAGCGGCGTCATGGCCGCGGCACCTTCGTCAACGAGATCGATCAGCAGCTTGCGACCGACGTGTGGTCGCATCTGGTCCGCGACGATCCCGAGCTGCAGCGCGATCTGCTCGAATTCCGCCACACGCTCGAACGCCACGCCGCCGAACTCGCGGCGGAACGCCACGACCGCGCCGATCGCGAAAAGCTGCAGGCGGCGGAAGCGGCCGTCCATCGCGCGTTCTGCGACGACGACGCGCGCGAACAGATGCAGGCCGATCTGGCGTTCCACCAGGCGATCGCCGACGCGACGCACAACCAGGTCTATTCGTCGCTGATGCAGTCGATGCACCGCATCCTCTACGAGCACATGCGGCTGACACTGGCCGGCAACGAGATGTCGCGCGTGCGCGAGAATGTCCGCGTCCAGCACCGCGCGCTGCTGCAGGCGATCGTCGCGCGCGACGTCGAAAGCGCCGGCGCGATCTGCGCCGAGCACATCGAGTTCGTGCGCGTGAAGCTCAATCATCTGCCGCCGCGTCGCAGGACGGCCCGACCGGCGGCATCCTGAGAAGCCGGACGCGCGCACCCGCGATCAGGCGCGCTGCGCGCGGACGAAGGCCAGCACCTCGGCGGCGCTCGCGCGGGCACCGCCCTGTTCGAACACGAGCGCGCCGTGATCGTAGGGCAGCGTCAGATAGCGGCAGTCGGGATCGTGCGCCGCGCGCTGCTGCTGCAGCATCAGATTGGTCGCCACCACTTCCTGCGCGGTACGCCGGCTGGCCATCAGTCGCATCACGGCGCCTTTGACCGGCGCGGTCGCGGCGGCGCCGATCAACAGGCGCGGCAAGCCGGAAAGCCCGCCCGCCGCGATCGCCGCGCGAATCCCGTCGAGCAGCGCCAGTTCCGCGAGCGCCGCGTCCAGCGACGCCGGAT
>DASSVA010000362.1:0-6393 GCA_035706385.1 Solimonas sp.
GGCCTGGCCGCCGATCACGGGCGTTTGCACGGCGAAACGCTGCGCGGCGAGCGCATCGTGTTCGCCGCCGAAGACGGCGATCCGGCGGCGCGCGCGACGCTGCAGCGCTACGAACACCGGCTGGCGCGCTCGCTCGCGCACATCATCAACGTGCTCGATCCGCAGGTCATCGTGCTCGGCGGCGGCCTGTCGACGCTGCGCCGGCTCTATCGCCACGTGCCCGAGCTGTGGAAGCCGTGGATTTTCTCGGACGACGTCCGTACGCGGCTGGTGCCGTCCGAATACGGCGATGCCAGCGGCGTGCGCGGCGCCGCCTGGCTGTGGCCGGAGACGACCTGAATTCAGGCGACGATGTTGCGCCGTTCGCCGTAGGCGATGAAGCCGCGCACCATGCGATAGATCCACCAGATGCCGAGGCCGACCAGCAGCGGGATGCCGATGATGATCCAGCACAGCAGGCCGAACACGAAGCCGAGGATCAGCGTCCACCAGAACGTGCGGATCAGGTAGCGATGATGGCTGCGGATGAATTCGTTCTGCGTTTCCGCCGATTTGATGTAGCTGATGACGACGCTGACGATCGACGCCATGAACGCGGTGAACGGTGAAATCGCCTGCAGCACGTAGGCGACGAGCAGCGTCGTGCGCTCGGCTTCGCTCGCGGCCTGACCGTCGCTGATGATCGGATCGTTGTCCATCGGTTCACTCCCTTCACGGTTTTTCAGCCCCCGGCTGCGGGGCCACTTTGACATAGGACGCGCGGGGGCCGTCAACGGTTTGCGGGCGCACTGCAAAAAGCCGGGAGAAATTTGGCGCCGCGCCGGCAACGGCAGGCGACAAAAAAGGCGGCCGGCTGATGCCGGCCGCCTCGTTCGTCGGCAATGCGATGCTTACTTGTACGCCTTGATGCCGTTGGCGATTTCCTGCTTCGCGGCGGCGGCGTCGCGCCAGCCGGCGAGCTTGACCCACTTGCCCTTTTCCAGCGCCTTGTAGCTGCCGTAGAAATGCTCGATCTCGTTCTTGATCCGCGCCGGCACGTCGGCGAGGTCGCGCAGATTGTCGTAGGCGTTGTTCGAGACCTTGTCGACCGGCACGGCGAGCAGTTTGGCGTCGGTGCCTTTCTCGTCCTCGGTGTCGAGCACGGCGACCGCGCGGCACTTGATGACCGAGCCGGCGACGACCGGATGCGGCGTGATGACCAGCACGTCGACCGGATCGCCGTCGCCGGACAGCGTCTGCGGCACGTAGCCGTAGTTCGCCGGATAACTCATCGCCACGTTCATGAAGCGGTCGACCATCAGCAGGCCGGTTTCCTTGTCGACTTCGTACTTGACCGGCGGACCGTAGGCCGGAATCTCGATGACGACGTAGAACTCGTCCGGCGCCTTGCTGCCCGGACCCAGTGTTTCAAAACCCATGTGCGCGTTCCTTCTTTCGATGGCGATTTCGAATGCGCCGGTGACGGTCCCGGCGAATCGGGGGCGGCAATTCTAACAAATGCACTTTGCCGGCAATTGCAAGCGTTTGACGCGTCGATACCCAGCGGTTACTTTTGCGGGCCTCGCGCCCTGCCGCTCGGCCGGCGGCGTGCGTCCGACGTCTGCAAGGGTCACTCCAAAGATGAGAATCGTATTGCTGGGCGCTCCCGGCTCGGGCAAGGGTACGCAAGGCGAAAAGCTGGTCGCGCACTTCGGCATTCCGAAGATTTCCACCGGCGATGCGCTGCGTGCCGCCGTCGCCGCCGGCACCGAACTCGGCAAGAAGGCCAAGGCGACGATGGACGCCGGCCAGCTGGTCGCCAACGAGATCGTCATCGGCATCGTCGAAGAACGGCTCGGCCAGCCCGATGCCCGCAAGGGCTTCATCCTCGACGGCTTTCCGCGCAACACCGCGCAGGCCGAAGTGCTCGACGCGATGCTCGCGCGTCTCGGCCAGCCGGCGATCGACAAGGCCGTGCATCTGGCGGTCAGCGACGACGAGATCATCAAGCGCCTGCTCGACCGTGCGCACAAGGAAGGTCGCGCCGATGACAAGGAAGACGTGATCCGTCACCGCATCAGCGTCTACAACGCCGAAACCCATCCGCTGCTCGACTACTACGAAAAGCAGGACAAGCTCGTCACCGTGCAGGGCGTCGGCAGCCTCGACGAAATCTTCCGGCGCATCGTCGGCGTGCTGAAGTAAGGCGCACCGCGCGAACGCACAAAAAGGCCCGCACGAGCGGGCCTTTTTTTGTGATCGCGAGAAGGCCGCGTCTGCAAACGGCCTTCTTGTAGGGGCACCCCATGGGCGCGACCGCTTGCGTGTTCAGAAGAAGCGCTGCAGCAGCGCCTCACCGCAGTGCTCGCGACGCCAGCCTTGCAATGCCGGCACGCGCGCGTCGCGACCGCGACGCAGCACTTCGACAAGGTCCGCGCGCGGCGCCAGATAGCCGGCCGGCAGCTGCAGTTCGGCGGCGCGCGACTGCACGAAATTCTGCAGCTCGCGCAGTCGCAGCTTCTGTTCTGGCGTCAGCTCGTCGTTGCTGAGCAGCTTGCACGGCGGTCGTTCGCGCGCTTCGCCGATCAACGCGAGCAGCGCTTCGCCGTGACGGTCGAGCGTCTTCGGCGGCAGGACGCCGAGCGCTTCGAGCTGCGCCGGTGAATCCGGCAGGCGCTCGGCCATCCGGTAGATCGCATCGTCCTCGATGATCCACTTGCGTGGCCGGTTGCGCGTCTGCGCCTCGGTCTCGCGCCACGCGGCGAGCGCGCCGGCGACGGTCTGCGCGCGTGCGTCCATTCGCGCGAGGCCGCGCAGGCGCTGCCAGGCGTCCTGCGGATGCGTGACGTAGGTATTCGCGTCGGCGAGCCGTGCGCAATCCTCGGCGAGCCAGGCGAGCCGGCTGCGCGCGGCGAGTTCTTCCTGCAGCGCGACGAACACCGTCGCCAGATGCGAGACGTCGGCGGCGGCATAGGCAAGTTCGGCTTCCTTGAGCGGCCGGCGCGCCCAGTCGGTCCGCGACAGGCTCTTGTCGAGCGTGATGCCGAGGCGCTTGTCGATCAGCCCGGCATAACCGATCTGGTCGCCGATGCCGAGCAGCGTCGCCGCGATCTGCGTGTCGAACAGCGGTTGCGGACAGCTGCCGCGCAGGCGCACGAGGATTTCCAGGTCCTGCGCGGCGGCATGAAACACCTTGATCGAAGCCGGTGCGTACAGCACGTCGAGCAGCGCGTGCAGGTCGTCGAACGCCAGCGTGTCGATGCAGACCGCTTGCTCGCCGTCGCCGATCTGGATCAGGCACAGCTTCGGATAGTAGGTGTCGATGCGGACGAATTCGGTGTCGATCGTCAGCCACGGGCGTTGCGCCCAGCGTTCGAGATGAGAGGCGAGGGCGTCGGCAGTCTGGATCAGTGGGGTCATCGGCAGTCGGATCGGCGCGGGCGCGCGGCGCCGCGCGTGGCGGGCCACTAGAATATCGGCCTTTGTCACTTGCCGGCCACCCATGCTCGCCACGCTCCTCACTGCCACGCTGCGCATCCTGCTGTTTCGCGGCGGACCGCAGGACTTTCCGTACGATCCGAAGCTGACTGCGCCGCTCGCGGTCGCCGCTGCGCTCGCCAACGGACTGATGTTCGTGCAGGTGCTGCCGCTCGGCGCCGCGGTGGTGATGGCGATCGCGATGGTCAGCGGCCTGGCGCTGGCGACGCGCGGCGTGCTGCGCGCGCGCCAGCTCGAAGCGCGCTTCCACCAGACGTTCGCCGCGCTGCTGGCGACCAATGCGGCGTTGACGTTTGTGCTCGTGCCGTTCTTCGCGCAGATCGCGCCGACGCTGCGTGAATTGGCCAGCAATCCGGAACTGCTCGAACATCCCGAGCAGGTCAAGCTGCCGCAGGGCGTCGCCTTCATCATGAACGCGCTCAACATCTGGAGTTTCGCGGTCACCGCGTCGATCTTCCGTCACGCCGCGAACGTGTCGATGGCGCTCGGCCTGCTGATCTCGCTGGCAGTCGCCGTCGCGTTGCTGTTCCTGGTCGCGTTCGCCGGCTCGTTCGCCGGCATGCTGTTCGGCGGCGCGGCCTGAGTACCGGCATGCGCATCCACATCCTCGGCATCTGCGGCACGTTCATGGCCGGCATCGCCGCGATCGCGCGCGAGGCCGGCCACACCGTCACCGGCTCCGACGCCAACGCCTGGCCGCCGATGTCGACGCAGCTCGAAGCGCTCGGCATCACGGTGATGCAGGGTTACGAGCCCGCGCATCTGTCGCCGGCGCCCGACATGGTCGTCGTCGGCAACGTCGTCACGCGCGGCAACGCGGCGATGGAATACGCGCTCAACGAAGGTCTGCCGTACACCTCGGGGCCGCAGTGGCTTGCCGAGAACGTGCTGCACGGTCGCCATGTGCTCGCGGTCGCCGGCACGCACGGCAAGACCACGACCTCGGCACTGCTCGCGTGGCTGCTCGAACAGGCCGGTCTCGACCCGGGTTTCCTGGTCGGCGGCGTGCCGCAGAACTTCGGCATCTCGGCGCGGCTCGGCAAATCGAAATACTTCGTCATCGAGGCCGACGAGTACGACACGGCGTTCTTCGACAAGCGCAGCAAGTTCGTGCACTACCGGCCGCGCACGCTGATTCTCAACAACCTCGAATACGATCACGCCGACATCTTTCCCGATCTCGCGGCGATCGAGCGGCAGTTCCATCATCTGGTGCGCACCGTGCCCGGCCGCGGCCGCATCGTCGTCAATGGCGGCGACGCGAATCTCACGCGGGTGCTCGAACAGGGTTGCTGGAGCGAGCGCGTGCCGTTCGACGATGCCGCCGGCTGGCATGCGCACGGCGACCCGCAGGACTTCGAGCTGCGGATCGGTGAGGTTTCACAGGGACGCGTGCGGTCGCCGCTCGCCGGTCGCCACAACGTCTCGAACACACTCGCCGCATTCGCGGCCGCGCATCACGTCGGCGTGTCGGTGCCGAAGCTGATCGACGCGCTGACCGGATTTCGCAGCGTCAAGCGCCGGCTGGAGAAAGTCGGCGAAGCGCGCGGCGTGACGGTCTACGACGATTTCGCGCATCATCCGACGGCGATCGCGACGACGATCGACGCGCTGCGTCGCGCCGGCCCCGGCCGCATCCTCGCGGTGCTCGAACCGCGCTCGAACACGATGCGGCTCGGCACGCATGCCGACGAACTGGCGGCGAGTCTGCGCGACGCCGACGTCTGCTTCGTCTACGCGCGGCCCGATCTGAAATGGGACGCGCAAGCGGCACTGGCCGGCGTCGGCGCGCGCCTGCGCGCACACGGCGATTTCGATGCACTGCAGGCGGCGATCGTCGATGAAGCGCGTTCGGGCGATCGCGTGCTGGTGATGTCGAACGGCGATTTCGGCGGCATTCACGGCAAGCTGCTGGAGCGGCTCGCCGCTTGAATTCACCTACTGCAAGCGCTTGACCTTGGCGCTGCTGTTGAGTCCCTCAACGTGCAGGTAATACGCGCCGAACAGGCCTTTCTTGATCGTCACCAGCGGGTTCTGCATCGTTGCGACATAGACGCTGCGCTCGTCGGTAACGACCCAGGTTTGGCCGTTGTCGAGCTTGAAGCGGCTTTTCGGTTCCCAGCCGTCGAACGTGCCGACGATATGCGCCTGCATCGTCGATGCGTCCTGCGCCTTGGCAATCTGAGTGCTGCGCAACTGTTCGGCGCCGAATGGATTCGACGTCGCTGCGCGCGTGCTTTCAGGCGCTGCAGCGCGCATCGGCTCCGGTGCGGTTGTCGCGGCTGCAGCCGATTGATGCCCGGCGATCCGGTCGTAGCACGCGAGGCGCGTGGCCGCATCGTCGATCGTCGTGCAGGTTTTCAGATCGCTTGCGAGTACCGGTGCGGCGGTAGCGATCAACAGCGTGACGAACGGCAGGCGGAGGCTGCGCATTTCACGTCGCCGGATGATGCAGCACGTGTTCGGCCTGCAGGTCGGCGTGATAGCTCGATCGCACCATCGGTCCGCTGGCGACGTGCGAGAAGCCCATCTGCTCGCCGATCACGCGCAGACGCTCGAACTCGTCCGGTGTCACGTAGCGCGCGACCGGCAGATGGTTCTTCGACGGCTGCAGGTACTGGCCGAGCGTCAGCATGTCGACCTTGTGCGCACGCAGATCGCGCATCACCTGCTCGATTTCCTCGATCTCCTCGCCGAGGCCGAGCATCAGGCCGGATTTGGTCGGCACGTCCGGATGCAGGCCCTTGAAGCGTTCGAGCAGATCGAGCGACCACTCGTAGTCGGAACCCGGACGCGCCTGTTTGTAAAGGCGCGGCACCGTTTCGAGATTGTGGTTGAAGACGTCCGGCGGATTGTCCTTGAAGATCGCCAGCGCCGGGTCCATGCGGCCGCGGAAGTCCGGGACCAGCACTTCGA
>DASSVA010000363.1:0-2972 GCA_035706385.1 Solimonas sp.
GAGCGAATAGACGTCGCAACGCGGATCGCTGGCGCCGACCTGGCCGGCGAGCTGTTCGGCGCTCATGTACGGCACCGTGCCGAGCACCTGGCCGGCGACCGTCATCGTCGCGAAACGGTCCTGCGCGACGTGCGCGATGCCGAAGTCGAGGATGTGCGGCTGGCCGTCGGCGTCGACGAGGATGTTGGCGGGCTTGAGGTCGCGATGGACGATGCCGCGCGCATGCGCGTAATGGACGGCGCGGCAGATTTCCGCGATCAGCGCGAGCTTGGCTTCGAGGCCGAGCGCGTGGGCCTGCGCGTATTCGAGCAGGTCGATGCCGTGCACGTATTGCAGCGCGAGGTACGGCAGCGGTCCGGGGTCGGTGTCGATCACGCCGGCGGCGTAGACGCGCGCGATGCCCGGATGATCGAGTTGCGCGAGCAGCTCGGCTTCGCGCGCGAAGCGCTGGCGCGCCTCGCCGGACAGTTCGGCGTGGCGCAGGACCTTGAGCGCGACTTCGCGTCGCGGCGCGTCCTGCTCGGCGAGATAGACACGTCCGCTGCTGCCTTCGCCGAGCAGGCGCAGGATGCGATACGGTCCCAGACGCGCCGGCAATATTTCGCTCATGATGTTCCCGAACCCTGTCTGCATGATGCAGAAAATCCGCGGTGCGCGGCAATGCGTGTCAGGGGCTTACAGGTGCGGGTTGATCAGGCCGAGCCGCGTCGCTTCGACCGCGGCTTCGGCGCGGCAGCCGATCTTCAGCTTGCGGTAGACGTTCTTGACGAACTCGTGCGCGGTGTTGCGCGTGACGCCGAGCGTCTCGGCGACCTCGGCGATCTTGAAACCCTTGGCGATCAGCGTCAGCGTCTCGCGTTCGCGCGGCGTCAGCTTCGGCGCCTCGGCGGCCGGCCGCGCGTTCTTGTCATCGCCGAACACGCGCAGCAGCCGGCGCGCGATCGACGCCGACAGCGGCGGTTCGCCGGCGGCGATGCCGCGCAATGCGGCGACCGTGCGATCGCGCGGCTGGTCCTTCAGCAGATAACCGGCGGCGCCGGCGCGCAAGGCCGGAAACAGATGCTGGTCGTCGGCGTAGATCGTCGTGACGATGCAGTGACAGGCCGGATGCGCGGCGGCGAGCTCGCCGATCAGATCGATGCCGGAGCCGTCCGGCAGGCCGAGATCGACGAGCGCGATGTCCGGCACCTGCGCGGCGACCGTCG
Source organism: Solimonas sp. (assembly GCA_035706385.1). Classification (GTDB taxonomy): domain Bacteria; phylum Pseudomonadota; class Gammaproteobacteria; order Nevskiales; family Nevskiaceae; genus Solimonas. The sequence goes on from DASSVA010000363.1 coordinate 1,206, forward strand.
CGCGGCCGCCGGCGAGCGTGTCGGCCGACTGCACGACGATGCCCGGGAACGCTTCCGCCAGCGTTTCGCCGAGCCAGCGCATCAGCGCCGGCTGGTCCTCGACCACCAGTCCCCGGTTCATGCCCTTCCATCCCCCAATGAATGCGCGCGGCGTGCGACGCCGATCCGTGCGAGCCTGCGGCGGCGGCACACGCAGCGTCAAGGCGGACCCCCTCATCGGGTGAGACGCGCCGCCGCCGCGCGGCACGGCGCATCGTCGCGCACGCGCAGGCAGCGCACAAAACGCGGCGGCGATCCCCTGTTTCTGGAATATCCCGCGATACGGGCCGCTCCTTAATGTCCCGCGGCGCCGATCGTCGGCGCTTGCGAATCGAAGGGGATCGCGATGTCACCGTTCAAGACTCTTTTCGCGGCGGCGATGCTGGCGTCGTCGCTGCTGCCGGCGCTGGCCGGCGCGGATGCGCCTGATATCGGCGACGACAAGGCGTCCGCGTTCAAAGGCACGCAGAAAGTCGCGATCGCCGAGTTCGGCGTCGAGTTCTATACGCAGCTCGCGGCCGAGGTTCACAAGAACTCCGGTGCCGCCGCGCGCTTTGCCGCGACGTTGCAGGGTGTCGGCGACGAAGATTTCAAGGCCGTCACGGAAAAGGCGTATGCCGACACCGTCGCCGCGCTCAAGGCGGCCGGCTTCGAGGTGCTCGAACCCGCCGCGCTCGCCGCCGACGCCGGTTATCAGGCGCTCGCGCAGAAGTACGGCGCGCCGTCGCCGTACACCTTCACCGATTCGAGCTTCGTCAAGAGCGAGCCCAACATCAGCCTGATCTATGCGCCGGCCGGCATGCCGGCGTTCTTCTCGTCGAGCATGATCCGCGGCGATTTCGGCCAGCGCACCGCCGCGCAGAATCAGGGCCGCGGTGCGAAAGAGGGCGAAGTCGCCAGATCGCTCGGCGCGACGCTGCTGCATGTTCATTATCTGGTCGGATTCGGCCGGCCGTATGCCGACAAGAACAACGCGCTGTTCAGCAGCAGCTGGGCGCATGCCGGCGCCGAGTTCGGCGATACGCTGTTTCCGGACGACAGCGAGTGGCAGTTCGTCACCGCGTCCGGCGCGCGCACGTTCACGACGAGCAAGCGGCCGCGGCACAGCGGCGCGCTGTATCTCGATGCTCCGCTGCGCAGCGCCGCCGGCAACATCTTCGCGATGCAGGACGCGACCACCGGCGACGACAGGAAGAGCGATGCCGCGGTCGGCGTCGCCAGTGCGCTCAGCATGCTGACCGGCGGTCATGGCATGGGGCAGAAAACCCGGCGCACCGCCGTCGCGCCGGCCAGCGCCGAAGCGTGGCGGCAGGACGTCGATCAGCTGATCGCGCAGGCCACGGCCGCGTTCACGCAGGCGCTCGCCGCCGCGCGCTGACTCGCCGTCGCCAGCGTCATCCGCCGTGCTTCGTGTCAGCGCTCGGCGCGCACGCGCAGGAAACGCGCGAAGCGCGGCACGCCGTTCGCGGTCAGGCCGTCGTAGAGATAGGTGATCGTCGTGCCGATCGGCGGCGGCCGTCGGCGTTCGGCATCGGACAGGCCGGAGCCGATGCGAAAGCGCAGGCCGTCGGCGCGTTCGACTTCGAGCGCGCCGACCATGCCGGCGTACTTGCCGCGGCCCGGCGTGTAGCCGACGACGCGTGCCTCGGCGTCGTCATGCGGCTTGAACTTCAGCAGGTCGTCGTTGCGCTCGGCGCGGTACGGCGCGCTGCCGCGATGCAGGACCAG
>DASSVA010000364.1:0-2072 GCA_035706385.1 Solimonas sp.
GTCGGCACGATCAGCACCGCGATCTGGCTGCCCTTGGCCTGTTCGAATGCCGCGAGCTTGCCGTCGAGCGCGGCGCGCTGCTGCGCATCGAGCGTGCTGGTCAGATCGGTGACGCGCGCCGCCAGCTTCGGCACCGCGACATCGGCATGCGCCGGCATGCTGCCGACGACGCCCAGCAGCAGCGCGGCGAAAGCGCGACGGATGCCCGAAAAAAAAATCGTCATTGCGAGGCGCACAGCGCCGAAGCAATCCAGCCGCGCAGCCTGATCTGGCAGTGTCACTGGATTGCTTCGTCGCCTTCGGCTTCTCGCAATGACGGCGGACTTTTAGTGTCCGCCGCCGAAATCGACCGTCGGCGCCGTCGAGATCGCCTTCTCGTTTTCGACGGTGAAGCTCGGCTTGACCTGCGCGCCGGTGACTTTCGCGGTCAGATTGGTCGGGAACGAACGCACCGTCGTGTTGTACTGCTGCACCGCCTGGATGTAGCGGTTGCGCGCGACGGTGATGCGGTTCTCGGTGCCTTCGAGCTGCGCCTGCAGATCGCGGAACAGGCCGTCGGCCTTCAGCTGCGGATAGTTCTCGGAAACGACCAGCAAGCGCGACAGCGCCGAACTCAGTTCGCCCTGCGCGGCGGCGAACTGCTTGAGCTTGTCGCCGTCGTTGTAGCTGTCGTTGCCGACGTTGACCTGCCCGACTTTCGCGCGCGCATTCGTCACTTCCGTCAGCACCTGCTCCTCGTGCTGCGCATAGCCTTTCACCGTGTTGACGAGATTCGGCACCAGATCGGCGCGGCGCTGGTACTGGTTCAGCACCTCGGCCCACGATGCCTTGATCTGTTCGTCCTGGCTTTGCAGGGTGTTGTAGCCGCAGGCGCTCAGCAGCGTCGCCGACAACAGCGACATCAGGATCAGCAGTTTTTTCATGACACGCTCCGGTGCGTCGGTGTTGGCAGGATACCGCGGCCGGCGCCTGTTCAGCCCAGCCACTTGAACGCGTGCGCGCTGTCGCCGGCGGACAGCGCGCGAATGTTCCACAGCATGAACAGCGGTTCGATCGCACGCGCCGCTTCGACCATGCCCATGTCGACCGCTTCCCAGCCGAGCGTCGCGAGCAGCGCGCCGGTCTCCTGCTTGGCGCCGGCGTCGTTGCCGCAGATGAACATGCTCGGCGGACCGCCCGCCCACTGCGGATCGATCAGCTGTGCATGGCCGACCGAATTGAACGCCTTGACGAAGCGCGCCGTCTGGAATTCCTTCTGCAGCCGTTCCATCAGCGAATCGTCGAGCGACGTGAAATAACGGACCACGCCGTGCACCGGTGCCGCTTCGGCGACCGGATTGCAGGCGTCGATCACGGTCTTGCCGGACAGGTTCGGCGTGCCGGCCAGACGCAGCGCGCGGCTCGCGACCGAGCCCTTGACGGCGAGCAGCAGCAGATCGCCGAACGCCGCCGCTTCGGCGAAGCTCGCGACGCCGATGTCGAGCTGTTCGCGGTTCCAGTCGCCGAGCCGCGCCGGATCGCGCGTGCCGAGCACGATCTCGTGTCCGCGCCTGCGCATGCCGCTCGCCAGCGTGCGCGCGACGATGCCGGAACCGAGCACACCGATCTTCACTGCCGTCTCCCCAGATGAATACGGGCGGACCGGATCATCCGCGTCCGCCCGCACCTTAACCGATCATCACCTTCGCGCAAGAGCCGCCCCTCACCCGGCACGCGCTGCGTGCCGACCTCTCCCCGCACACGGGGAGAGGCAAACAAACGCAAAGACCCGCGTCACCCTCGCTTTGCCCCCTCTCCCCGCCTGCGGGGAGAGGGTTGGGTGAGGGGCGGGCGGCTACGCGCGCGACTCCAGCATCGCCACGGCCGGCAGCGTCTTGCCTTCGAGGAATTCGAGGAACGCGCCACCGCCGGTCGAGATGTATCCGATCTTCTCGGCGACGTGGAACTTGTCGATCGCCGCGAGCGTGTCGCCGCCGCCGGCGAGCGAGAACGCATCGCTGCCGGCGATCGCCTCGGCCAGCGCCTGCGTGCCGCCGGCGAACGCGTCGTACTCGAACACGCCGACCGGACCG
>DASSVA010000365.1:0-4449 GCA_035706385.1 Solimonas sp.
CCCGCTCGAAGCGGGGCGTTTTGCATTGCGGCGTCTGCGGTGGGGCCCAGCCCCACCGGTTCGTCCGGCGATGACTGCCGCTGGCAGTCATCGAAATCCCGGACTTGCTATTCGTCGAGGAACGAACGCAGGTAGTTCGCGCGGCTCGGATGGCGCAGCTTGCGCAGCGCCTTGGCCTCGATCTGGCGGATACGCTCGCGCGTGACGTCGAACTGCTTGCCGACTTCTTCGAGCGTGTGGTCGGTGTTCATGTCGATGCCGAAGCGCATGCGCAGCACCTTGGCTTCCCGCGGCGTGAGGCCGGCGAGGACCGAGTGCGTGGTCTCTTTCAGGCCTTCCGAGGTTGCCGACTCGACCGGTGAGTGCACCGTCTGGTCCTCGATGAAGTCGCCGAGGTGCGAATCCTCGTCGTCGCCGATCGGCGTTTCCATCGAGATCGGTTCCTTGGCGATCTTCAGCACCTTGCGGATCTTGTCCTCGGGCATTTCCATCTTCTGCGCGAGTTCTTCCGGCGTCGGCTCGCGGCCCATTTCCTGCAGCATCTGGCGGCTGATGCGATTCAGCTTGTTGATCGTCTCGATCATGTGCACCGGGATGCGGATCGTGCGCGCCTGATCGGCGATCGAGCGCGTGATCGCCTGGCGGATCCACCAGGTCGCGTACGTCGAGAACTTGTAGCCGCGGCGGTATTCGAACTTGTCGACCGCCTTCATCAGGCCGATGTTGCCTTCCTGGATCAGATCGAGGAACTGCAGGCCGCGGTTCGTGTACTTCTTGGCGATCGAGATCACGAGACGCAGGTTGGCCTCGACCATTTCCTTCTTTGCACGGCGCGCCTTCGCCTCGCCGACGTTCATGCGACGGTTGATGTCCTTGATCTCGTCGAGCGAGACCAGGTTGTCGCCTTCCATCTTGCGCAGCTGTTCCTGCAGCGCGTAAATCTCTTCCTGGCGCGCGTTCAGTTCCGACGAGTACTTGCGCTTGGCGCGGATCAGCTTCTGGATCCAGTCCGGGCTGGTCGCGCCGTTCGACTCGCGGTAGATCTTGATGAATTCCTCGCGCGTCATGCCGGCATCGACGACGCAGATGCGCATGATCGACTTCTCGGTCTGGCGCACGGTGTCGATCTTGGCGCGCAGGTTCTGCGTGATCTCGTCGACGATCTTCGGCGACAGCTTCAGCGTCATGATGTGCGAGGCGACGGCCTCGCGCTTGGTCTGCGTTTTCGGATGCGCCGAGCCGAGCTTGAGCAGCGAATCCCAGGCCTTGTCGTACAGTGCCTGCAATTCGGCGAACTTCTCGGCGGTGACGATCGGGTCCGGCCCGGTGTCGACCGCTTCCTCTTCCTCGCCGTCACCGTCTTCGGATTCGTCGTCCTCGTCGTCGGCTTCAGCCTGCACGACCGGCGGCGGGGGGGGCGGCGTGTCGTCGGCATTCGGATCGATGAAGCCGGTGATGATGTCGGCGAGGCGCTTCTTGCCGAGCTTCGAGTTCTCGTACGATTCGAGCAGGATCGCGACCGTCTCGGGATACTGCGCCATCGCGAACATCGCTTCGTTCAGACCCTCCTCGATGCGCTTGGCGATGCGGATTTCGCCTTCGCGGTCGAGCAGTTCGACGCTGCCCATCTCGCGCATGTACATGCGCACCGGGTCGGTGGTGCGGCCGAACTGATCGTCGAGCGCGGCGATCGCGGCGGCGGCTTCTTCGGCAGCGTCCTCTTCCTCTTCGTTGCTGGCGACGACCGCCGGCTCCGAGAACAGCTGTTCGTCTTCCTGCGGCGCTTCCTCATGGACCTTGATGCCCATGGCCTGGATCATGCTGATGATGTCTTCGATCTGCTCGGTGTCGACGATCTCGGGCAGATGGTCCGCGACTTCGGCGTACGTCAGATAGCCTTTTTCCTTGCCGAGCGCGATCAGGACCTTGATCTGCGACTGCTTCTGCACCTGCTTTTCGATCGCCAGCGAAAGCTTGTCGATCTTCTCGGAATGGTTCGTGTTGGCCATGCGGTACTCTTCGTGTAGCGGCGCCAAGCTGATTGGCACGATGCGGCGGTAAGCGCGGAACTGGCTATTATACTGCCAGCCCTGCAAAAAAGCCGCTGAAGCGGCGGTCTTCAGCGTGATCTCGGAGGTCGGCTCCGATGAAAGGACTCGATGATGCCGAGTTCGGCGCGCGTCAGCTCGCGGTGCCGCGATTCTTCCAGCAGGCGTGTCGTCTCGCTTTCGAGCGCCTTGAACGTCAACAGGTTTATGGCGTCGCGGAATTCGATTTCAACGGTTTCGCCGCCGACGCCGAGATCCTGACTCAGCAGGCGTGCGACGCCGCGGCCCTTCGGCGTGTCCTTCCAGGCTTCGGCCAGATGCGCGGCGCGCGCGCCCGGGTGGGCATGAAAATAGTCGATCGCCTCGATCAGGATTTCGATGCCCTGCACGCCGGCCTGCGCGAGCAGTTCGATGTGATCGACGCTGTCGGCGAGCACCGGCTGTTCCAATAGCAGCTGCATCGCGCGCCGCACCGGCCGCGCGGCGCCCGGCGTCGGCGCTTGCGTCGCGGTTTCGGCGGCGACGGACGCGGGCGCCGCTTTCACGGCGCCGAGCATCGCTTCGATGTCGTCGCGGCCGAGCCGCGCGCGGCGGCCGAGTTCGTCGATCAGCAGCGTGCGCAGCGCGCCGGCCGGAAGCTTGTCGAGATGCGGGCGCGCCAGCGCGATCAACCGCGCGCGGCCTTCCAGCGAACCGAGATTGACCTGCTTGCCGAGGCTTTCGAGCAGGAACTGCGTCAGCGGCGCGGCATCGTCGATCGCCGCGCGAAACGCCTCGGGGCCGACTTTCTGCACCCAGGTATCCGGGTCTTCGCCTTCCGGCATGAACATGAACACGCACTCGCGGCCTTCGTGCATTTCCGGCAGCACCTGTTCGAGCGCGCGCCATGCGGCCGAGCGGCCGGCGCGATCGCCGTCGAAACAGAACACGATCTTCGGCGCCGACTTGAACAGCAACTGCACATGCTCGCGCGTGGTCGCCGTACCGAGTGTGCCGACCGCCTGCGTGATGCCGTGCTGCGCGAGCATCACGACGTCCATGTAGCCTTCGACGACGATCAGATACGGCAGCGCGCCGGTCGTCGCCGTGCGCGCCTCGTACAGGCCGTACAGGTTGCGGCCTTTGTGGAACAGCGGCGTCTCCGGCGAGTTCAGATACTTCGCCGGATCGTTCGCGAGCGTGCGGCCGCCGAAGCCGATCACGCGGCCGCGCGTGTCGCGAATCGGGAACATCACGCGGTTGCGGAAGCGGTCGTACGCCTGGCCCGAACCCGGTTCGCGCTCGATCAGCAGGCCGGCGTCGATCGCGTGGCGCGTGTGCTGCAGGAATTTCGTGAGCCCGTCCCAGCTCTCCGGCGCGAAACCGATGCCGAAACGCTTGGCGGTTTCACCGCTGACGCCGCGCTTCTTCAGATAATCGACCGCCGGCGGCGCATGGCGCAGCCGCTCGGTGAAATAACGCTGCGCGGCGGCCAGCGCGTCGAGCGGACCGTCCATGACGACGCGCGGCTCAAAGCCGCCTTCGCGCGGCACTTCGACGCCGGCGCGCCGGGCGAGTTCTTCGACCGCTTCGACGAAACTGAGCCGGTCGTATTCCATCAAAAACGAAATCGCCGTGCCGTTCTTGCCGGACGAGAAACAGAAGAACATCTGCTTCTGCGGCGAGACGAAGAACGACGGCGACTTCTCGCTCGTGAACGGCGACAGGCCCTTGAATTCCTTGCCGGCGCGCTTGAGATCGACGCGCGAGCCGATCAGCTCGACGATGTCCGTGCGCGCGAGCAGGTCGTGGATGAAGGTGTCTGGAATCCTGCCGGCCATGATTAACCGTCATTCCCGCGAAAGCGGGAATCCAAGTCAAGGAGAATCGCACACCGCACGATGAATCCCCACTGCACGCGGGGACGACGATCCGCGCGCAGCGGGCCGTCAGCCCGGCAGCCGCGCCTTGATCAGTCCCGACAGCTTGCCCATGTCGGTCTTGCCCTGGACCTTGGGCTTGAGCCAGCCCATGACCTTGCCCATGTCCTTGCCGCTGGTCGCGCCGGTTTCGCCGATCGCCTGCGCGATCAGCGCGACGACTTCGTCTTCGCTGAGCTGCTGCGGCAGGTAAGCCATCAGCATCTGGATTTCGCGCGCTTCCTTGTCGGCCAGCTCCGGGCGGTTGCCGTTGCGGAACTGGCTTTCCGAGTCGCGACGCTGCTTGATCATCTTCTCGACCGCGGCCTGCACGACGGCGTCGGTCAGCGCGGTGCTTTCGACGACCTCTTTCTGCTTGAGCTCGGCGGTCAGCATGCGCAACACCGACAGGCGCTCTTTCTCGCCGGCCTTCATCGCCGTCTTCACGTCGTCGAAGATGCGCGTTTTCAGATCGGACACCGGAATCTCCTGCTCAAGCCGTA
>DASSVA010000366.1:0-11155 GCA_035706385.1 Solimonas sp.
TACGAGCGCATCAATTACCTGATGCTGATGATGGTCGACCCGGACGTGCACTATCACGTCATTCCGCGTTACGCCGACGCCCGCGAGTTCGCCGGCACACGCTACGTCGACCACGGCTGGCCGGGGCCGCCGGCGCTCGCCGACGCCGTCGAGCCGGATGCCTCGGCGCGCGCCGCGCTGATCGCCGGGCTGCGCCGCCGCTGGACGGCGACCGGCGACGCATGACCGCACCGGCATCGTGAAAGCCAAGGTTCGCGACACGCGCATCATCGACCGCTACCTGCTGCGCCTGCTGGTGCAGCCGCTGACGGTCTCGATCGGCGTGGTGCTGGTCGCGTTGCTGCTCGAACGGCTGCTGCGCCTGTTCAATCTGGTCGCCGCGAGCGGCTCGGCGCTCGGCGCGGTGCTGTCGATGATCGCCAACCTGGTTCCGCATTACCTCGGCCTCGCGCTGCCCGCCGCGTTCTTCGCGAGCATCTTCATGGTCGTCGCCAGGCTCGGCGACGACAACGAGCTCGATGCGCTGCTCGCTGCCGGCCGCTCGATCGTGCAGCTCGCATGGCCATTCGTGATCGTCGCGATCGCGCTCGGCGTGTTCGCGTTCTACCTGTATGGCTACCTGCAGCCGCACAGCCGTTACCGCTATCGCGCGGTGCTGTACGAAGCGCTGCACGAAGGCTGGAACGCGCGCGCCGAGGAAAACGTGTTCGCCGACGCCGGCCGCGGTTTCACGCTGACGGCCGACGAGGTCGACGCCAGCGGCCGTCACATGAAAGGCGTGTTCATCCGTCGCCTCGCCGACGGCTACGACGAGATCGTCACGTCCGAAACCGGCACGCTGCTGCCGACCGACGATGGCCGGCGCCTGCAGCTCGAACTCGGAATCGGCCGCATGGTGCGCGAGCAGAACGGCGGCGCGCTCGACGACATGCATTTCGAGCATGCCGTCATCTACGAGAACTTCAACGCGCAGGCGCCGCCGTTCCGGCCGCGCGGCAACAGCGAACGCGAGCTGACGCTGCCCGAGCTGTGGTCGGCGATGCACGAAGTCAGTCCGGCCGCCTCGCACGCCGAACTGGCCGGCGAGTTCCACGCGCGTCTGGCGCGCGCCGCGGCGCTGCCGTTTCTGCCGCTGCTCGCGTTCGCGCTCGGCATGGCCGCCAAGCGCGGCCAGCGCGCGCCGAGCGTCGCGCTCGCCTGCCTGCTGTTGCTGGCGCTGCATCACGGCGTGCAGTTCGGCGAAAGCCTCGCGCAGACCGGCCGCGTGCCGGCGATCGTCGCGGTATGGACGCCGCTCGCGGCGTTCGCCGCGCTCAGCGGCTGGCTGTTCGGCAGCAGCCTGAAAAGCCCCGGCGACAATCCGGTGACGCGCACCGTCGCCGCGATCGAGCGCGCACTCGAAGGCAGCGCGCTGCTGCGTCGCCCGGCGAAGCGCCGCGCATGAAAGGCCCGCTCGCGTCGTACCTGCGACGAATGCTGTTGACGCAGACCGTCGGTCTGCTGATCGCGCTGGCGGCGCTGTTGCAGGTGCTCGACCTGCTCGACGCCACGACCGACATTCTCAAACGCCATCTCGGCCTGCGCGGCGTGCTGCATTACGCCGCGTTGCGCACGCCTGCCGAGCTGATGCTGGCGCTGCCGCTCGCGGCGCTGCTCGGCGCACTGTTCACGTTCTACACGCTCGCGAAACGCCGCGAGCTGGTCGCGATCCGCGCGACCGGCGTCAATTTGCGCAGCGTGCTGCTGGCGATGCTGCCGGTGCCGCTGCTGTTCGCGGTCGCGCAGTTCTGGGTCGCCGACCAGCTCGTGCCGAAAACCGAAACCGCGCTCGCCGCGTGGTGGAATTCGACGACTCCGCCGCCGGGTGACGACGACGACGCGGATTCGAAGGACGTGCTGTGGGCGCACACCGGCGACGGTCTCGCCGCGTTCGACCGGATCAGCGGCGACGGCCGCCACATCGACGGCCTGCATCTGTACCGGCGTGGCGCCGATCACCAGTTCGCCGAGCGGCTCGAAGCGCGGCGCGCCGACTGGGACGGCGCGCAATGGCGGTTGTCGGACCTGCGCCGGCTGCAACTGCACGACGGCGCCGTGCTGCGCGCACCGCCCGACGACGACATCTGGCAGACCAATCTGCGTCCCGACGATCTGCTGCGCATCGATTCGCCGCAGCCGCAGTTGTCGAGCACGGTGCTGATCGGCGTGCTCGCCGGCGCCCGCGTCGGCGCGCGGCCGGACAGCTATTACCACACGGCGCTGTACCGCCGTTTCACCGCGCCGCTCGCCTCGCTGGTGATGCTGCTGCTCGCGCTGCCGGCGACGCGCGCCGCCGGCCGCAGCGGCGAAGGCGGCGGACTGCTGCTGTTCTCGCTCGGCATCGGCCTGCTGTTCGTGCTGGTCGACGGCCTGCTCGCGGCGCTCGGCGACGGCGGCCGCGTGCCGGCGCTGGTCGCCAGCACCGGCGCACCGCTGCTGTTTGCCGCACTAGGCTTGGCGATCCTGCATCGTTACGATTCGACCTGATCAGAACCAGAACCGGTCGCAGCCGGGAACCCTTCCATGACTTCCAACATCGAAATCGAGCCGGTGCATGACGCCGCCGGGATGCGTCGTTTCATTCGCCTGCAGACACGACTGCATGCCGGCGATCCGCTGTATATCGCGCCACTCGAACTCGAACGCGGCGAAGCGTTCTCGGCGAAGAAGAATCCGTTCTTCGCGCACGCCGACGTGCAGTTCTGGATCGCGCGGCGCGACGGCGTCGACGTCGGCCGCATCAGCGCGCAGATCGACCGGCTGTCGCCGATGCTGCGCGACGAAGGCGCCGGCCATTTCGGCCTGATCGAGGCCGAGAACGATCCGGCGATCTTCGCCGCGCTGTTCGAGACCGCCGAGAGCTGGCTGCGCGAACGCGGCTGCCGGCGCGCGCTCGGTCCGTTCAATCTGTCGATCAACGAGGAGACCGGCCTGCTGGTGCGCGGCTTCGACACGCCGCCGATGCTGATGATGGGCCACGACCAGCCCTACGTCGGCGCGCGCATCGAAGCGCTCGGCTACAGCGGCGTCAAGGATCTGCTCGCGTACATCCTCGAAACCGCGCACGCGCCGCCGGCCGGCTTGCAGCGCCTGCTCGCGCAGCCGCCGAAGAATCTGCGCGTGCGCCCGCTCGACAAGAAGCGCTACCGCGAGGACATCGGCACGATCACCGCGATCTTCAACGACGCCTGGTCGCAGAACTGGGGTTTCGTGCCGTATACCGAGGCCGAGGTCGAACATCTCGCGCAGGCGCTCAAGCCGCTGCTCGATCCGCAGCTGGTGCCGATCGCCGAGCTCGACGGCGAGCCGGTCGCGTTCGGCGTGCTGTTGCCGAATCTCAACGAAGCGATCCGCGACTTCGGCGGCAGGCTGCTGCCGTTGAACTGGGCGAAGCTGCTGTGGCGGCTGAAGGTGCGCGGCGTGCGCAGCGGCCGCGTGCCGCTGATGGGCGTGCGCCGCAGTCTCGGCGCCGACTTCACCGCGCGCGCGGTGCCGTTCTTCGTGATCGACGCGATGCGCCAGCGCTGCCTGCAACTCGGCATCGAACAGGTCGAGCTGTCGTGGATTCTCGAAAACAACGCGCCGATGCGCCGCCTGCTGGAAATGATCGGCAGCCGCGACTACAAGACCTATCGCGTCTACGGCAAAACGCTGTGAACGTCGCCGCGAACGGCCTGACGGCGCTGGTGCTCGCCGGCTCGCGCGGGCCGAATGAACCGCTCGCCGTCCATGCCGGCGTCAGCCACAAGGCGCTGATCGAAATCGACGGCCGGACGATGGTCGAACGCGTCGTCGACGCGCTCGCCGCATTGCCGCAGATCGCGCGGATCGCCGTGATGATCGAAGACCCGGCGTTGCTCGCCGAACTGCCGGCCGTGCGCCGGCTCGGCGCGCGCGTGCAGATTCTGCGCGCGGCCGGCAGCCCGAGCCTCAGCGTCGCCGCCGCGCTCGAACAGCTCGGCACGCCGCTGCTGGTGACGACCGCCGACCACGCGCTGCTCAATCCCGACTGGGTCCGGTACTTCCTCGATCATTGTCCGGCCGATCGCGACATCTGCGTCGCGCTCGCGCGGCGCGAACAGGTGCTGGCCGACGTGCCCGACACGCAGCGCACCTGGCTGCGCTTCGCCGACGGCCGGTTTTCCGGCTGCAACCTGTTTTATCTCGCGACGCCGGCGGCCGGCCGCGTCGTGCGGTTCTGGCGCCAGCTGGAGAACGATCGCAAGCATCCGCTGAAGATGCTGCGCCGCGCCGGCTACGGCAGCGCGCTGCGCTATCTGTTCGGGCGACTGTCGCTGTCGCAGGCGCTGGACCGCATCGGCGCGCGCTGCGACGCGCGCGCGGCGCTGGTCGAGCTGCCGTTCGGACGCGCGGCGGTCGACGTCGACAAGCCCTCCGATCTCGATCTGGTGCGCCGGCTCGTCAAGGCCGACTGAGCGCCGGCATCAGCCGCGACCGCGACTGCCCAGGACGATGTCCCATAGCGGTGAGCTGACGCCGTAGCGACGATCCGGCTCGACGAAATGGTGCTGCATGTGATTGCGCTTCAGCCACGCGAACCACGGCGCGCGCCAGCTCGCGTGATGCAGCGCGTAGTGCATCAGGTCGTAAGCGACGTAACCGCTCATGAAGCCGGCGACGAACGCATTCAGGCCGCTGGCCGGCACCACCAGATAGAACAGGCCGTAGAACGCCAGCGTGATCGGCAGACTCGCCGACGGCGGCATCACCAGGCGGTGCGCGTCGTTCGGATAATCGTGATGGACGCCGTGGATGATGAAGTGAAAGCGCTGCGCCCACGCCGCTTTCGGCTCGTAGTGGAAAGCCCAGCGATGCAGCACGTATTCGGTCGGCGTCCAGGCGAACATGCCGGCGACGTACCACAGCGCGATCGACATCGCCGGCAGCCGTTCGACCAGCGCGACGTGCAGGAGGATCAGCACGACCAGCGGCGCATAGACCAGCGGCGGCACCCACCAGTAGACCTTCGACAGCGCTTCCATCCAGTCGAGCCGGAACATGCGCACCGACTCGCGCGAGTTGGAGACATAGCGCTTGCGCGGCGCGGCGGCGCCCGGCACGGCCTGCGACATGCCGATGTCAGCCACCGTCGACCGTCGCTCCGGCCGATGCCGGCTGCAGCCAGCGCGCCGTCCATGACGAGGTCATCTCGCGGTTGCGCTCGACGTCCGGCAGGAAATCCATTTCGCCCCAGTCCAGGCCTTCGATCGACACCGTGCGGACTTCGCAGCCTTCGTTGACCAGCCGGTTGATCGTCGACAGATACCAGAGCTTGAGCCCCTCGCCGCTGCGCATCATGCCTTCGAGATCGGCGATGAAACGCTCGGCGCCCTGCGCATCGAAGCGCAGGAAACCGATCGATTCGCCGTCGACGGTCGACATCGGCAGCGTCTTGCCGATCGCGCGCAGGCGCACGCCTTCGGTCTCGACTTTCATGTCGTCGCTGTCGTAATGCGACTTGCGGTCGATCGTCACCGTCACCGGCGCGGCCGGCGCGGCGAGCAGCCGCCTGGCGATTTCCGGTTCGATCAGCGTGTCGCCGTTGAGGATCAGGCCGCCGCCACGCAATTCCTCGCGGACCAGCCAGCAGGTCGCGAGATTGTCGCTGACGTTGTAGAACGGGTTGAAGATCGTGCGCACGCGCATGCCGGGCGGCGTGTGCAGCGCGAGCATCGCATCGACCTGCTCGGCGGCGAAGCCGGTGACGATCACCGCCTCGTCGACGCCCGCGTCGGCCAGCGCCAAGAGCTGCCATTCGAGCAGGCTGTGTCCGGACAGCTCGATCAGGCACTTCGGCCGGCTTTCGGTCAGCGGCAGCAACCGGCTGCCCTGGCCGGCGCTGAGAATCAGCGCTTTCATGCCGGACGGCTTGTGCCCGGAAAATCCGTCATCCATGGTATTCGCACCTGATGTCTGCACGCGGCGCCGCCCCCGGCGGCGCCTGCGATATGACGCATATGTTACGGCGCGGACGGCGACCGTGCACGGCTCAGCGGCGATTCAGGCGCCGCGGTCGCGCACCACGCGCAGTTCGGGGCGGCGGATGCCGCCGCTGCCCGGCAGCGGCCGCAGCTGCTCCAGCGCGCGCACGCACTGGTCGAGCATCTGGCTGATCAGGGTCTGGTTGCGGATCATCTCGATCCGCGGCCAGGTCGCCCGTTCGCCTTCGAGCATGAAGCGCTTGATCGATTCCATCGACGGATTGGCGGTGACGTTCGCATACCGCCACAGGCTGACGTCGGGCAGGATGTTGATGTTGCCGCGGTAATCCTGGTCGAGAATCGACGAAGCGGTGTCGAGCGTGCTGCGCATGCCGCCACCCCGCAGGTTCTGCCGCGCCAGATCGACGATGCTCTTGCTCTGCCAGCGCACCGTTGAATAGACGTAGTCGCGCACGGCGTTGCGCAGGCCGCGATCGCCCGGCTCGCGCTTGCCCGAGACGAACGGCAGCACATGCGGGTTGGTCTGGCTGACGATGAAGTGATTGACGTTGTGCAGCCGGCGCATCCGCAGGATCGGCAGATCCGACTTCAGCGAGCCGTCGTTCCAGCGCAGCAGCGGCATGTACGGCACGCGCTCGTCGTGCTCGTCCTGCGTCATCAGCATGACCGGCGGAAACAGCAGCGGCACCGCGCACGATGCGAGCACCGCTTCGCGGATGTACAGGTACGGGAACGTCAGATGGTTCAGCAGCCGCGGCTGCTGGTGGGTGCCGGCCGGCGACACCGTGATGTTGATGACGCGGCCGGACAGGTTCTGCGCCTGCTCGAACGTCAGGTCGCGGACATTGGCGGCGATCGCCTTGCGCAACTGGTCCTGGTCCATCAGCGCGCGGCGGCGGACGATGTCGCGCATGCCGAGCATCCGCCAGAAATGGTAGTACGCCGATTCCGGATCGAGCAGGTCCTCGACCTCGTGCGCGGCGCGCGTGCCGACCGTCGCGCAGACCACCGAACCGGCGCTGGAACCGGACATCACCAGCGGCACCAGGCTTTCGCGATACAGTGCCTTGACGACGCCGACGTGGAACAGGCCGAGTGTCGCGCCGCCCGACAGCATCAGTGCCGAACGGCCGTAGCTGAGCTCGATCTCCTTGAAGAACTTCAGTTTCGCGGCATGCGGCAGTTCGGCCAGCTCGGTCTCGCAGATCCACTGCAACGCCGCGGCGACTTCCTTCGTGTACGCGGCGACCAGCTGCTTGGTGCCGACGCGTGCGTGCGCGTACAGGCGCGCGCTGCCGATGTTGCCGAGATTCCAGTGCAGGCCCTGGCGCAGATGGTGGATCAGCTTGAGGATGTCATGCTGTTCGCGATACTGGCGGATCTGCCGCAGCCGCGAGCGGATCAGGCGCCAGTCGTAATCGTCCGATGCCTCGTCGGCCTGCCATTCGTCCCAGCCTTCGCGGCGATCGAGCTCGGTCGCCGCGTCGCGCCACTGCGCGTAGCTGGTCGACGCGCTCATCTCGCGATGCAGCTGACGGCTTTTCGGATCCAAATCCTGCTCCGGTCGGGAATTGAATGATCGTTATGGTGCGGGCAAGCGCCCCGGCGTCGCAAGCCGCGTGGCGCCGCCGCTCGCACGATCGCCGCCGCCGGTCCGAAAAGCCGCCGGGTGCCGGTTACACTCGGGGGATTCCCGCTTCGCCGAAAGAGACCGCCCGACCATGAGTTCGCCCGTCGCATCCGTCCTGCAAGGCCTCAACCGCATCATTCTCGGCAAGGAGGACGCGCTCAAGCTGGTGCTCGCCTGCCTGCTCGCGCGCGGCCACCTGCTGATCGAGGACATTCCGGGCATGGGCAAGACCACGCTGGCGCTGGCGCTGGCGCGCGTGCTCGGTCTGCATTTCCAGCGCGTGCAGTTCACCAGCGACCTGCTGCCCGCCGACATTCTCGGCGTCTCGGTGTTCGAGACCGCGAACGGCCAGTTCCGTTTCGTGCCGGGCGCGATCTTCTCGCAGCTCGTGCTTGCCGACGAAATCAACCGCGCGAGCCCGAAGACGCAATCGGCGCTGCTCGAAGCGATGGAAGAACGACAGGTCACCGCCGAAGGTGAAACGCGGCCGCTGCCGGAACCGTTCTTCGTCATCGCCACGCAGAACCCGGCGTATCAGCTCGGCACGTTTCCGCTGCCGGAATCGCAGCTCGACCGCTTCCTGATGCGGATCTCGCTCGGCTATCCGTCACCGGACGCCGAACGCCAGCTGCTGCTCGAACGCGAACGCCGCGATCTGCTCGACGAGATCGAACCGTCGCTGGCACCGGCGCAGCTGCTCGAACTGCAGCAGCGCGTCCGCGAGGTACGCGCCGCGCCGGCGCTGATCGACTACATCCTCGCGCTCGTGCAGCGCACGCGTGAACTGCCCGGCCTGCGCCAGGGCCTGTCGCCGCGCGCCGGCCTCGGTCTGCGCCGCGCCGCGCAGGCCTGGGCGTTCATCGAAGGCCGCAGCGGCGTGATTCCCGAAGATGTGCAGGCGGTGTTCGCGGCGGTCGTCAATCACCGCCTGGTGATGGCCGCCGAGCGCGACGGCGCGGCGACCAGCGCCGCGGAAATCCTCGCACAGGTCGCGATCCCGTAACGCCGTGCGCTTCTGGCTGGTCGCCAAGATGCTGCTGCACCCGCTGCGCTGGGCGCAGGACCGGATCGACGCGTGGGTGATGGCGCGCGTCAAGCGCCAGCCGGGGCCGATCGCGATTCCGCGGCAACGCGTCTACATCGTGCCGACGCGCTTCGGCTACGTGTTCGCGTTGATGCTGCTGGTGATGCTGCTCGGCGCGATGAACTACAGCAACAGCATGGCGTTCCTGCTGACGTTCCTGCTCGCCGGCCTCGGCCTGCTGTGCATGCATCACACGCATGCCAACCTCGCCAATCTGCAACTGCGCGCCGGTGTCGTCGCGCCGGTGTTCGCCGGCGAAACCGCGCACGTCGAGATCCGCATCGACAACCCGTCGGCGCAGCCGCGGCTGTCGATCGGCCTGTCGTGGCCGCGCCAGGACGTCGCGATGACGGCGATGGCCGACGTCGCCGCGCTGCAGGGCGAGCTGCGTCGCCTGCCGCTGCCGGCGACGCGGCGCGGCTGGTTGCGTTCCGGCGTGTTCAGCGTGTCGACCGAATATCCGCTCGGCCTGTTCCACGCGTGGACCTGGGCCGAACTCGACATCGCGATGCTGGTGTTCCCGCGTCCGGCACCGCCGGGCCTCGCGGCGCCGGGCAGCGCCGGCCAAGGCAGCTCGGAAGCGAGCAACCGCGTCGGCCAGGACGAATTCAGCGGCCTGCGCGGTTACCAGCGCGGCGACACCGCGCGCGCGATCCACTGGAAGAGCCTGCCGAAATCGCCGCAGCCGATGGTCAAGCAGTTCCTTGAGACGCTCGATCAGGATCTGTGGCTGGAATGGAACGCCCTCGCCCACCTCGACCATGAGGCGCGGCTGTCGCAGCTGACGCGCTGGGTGCTCGACGCCGATGCGCTGCAGCGACGCTACGGCCTGCGCCTGCCCGGCACGCTGATCGCGCCCGGCCAGGGCGAGGCGCATCGTTTCCAGTGCCTGAAGGCGCTGGCGCTGTTCGAGACCTGATTGATGAGCGAACGCGGCCTCCACGACTATCTGCCGGTCGCGACGCTGCTGCGCATGCTGGCGGTGCTGCTGCTGATCTTCGCGCCGCACGCCGGCCATCTGCCGCTCTGGGAGTCGGTGCTGATCGTCGCGCTGCTGCTGTGGCGCGGCGTCGCCGCACGCCGGCAATGGCGGATGCCGCCGCCGATCCTGCGCGCGGCGCTCGCGTTCGCCGCGCTCGGCGCGGTCTACGCGAGCTACGGCCGCGTCTCCGGCCAGACCGCCGGCACCGCGCTGCTGTGCCTGATGGCGGCGCTCAAGCTGGTCGAACTGCGCGAACGCCGCGACGTGATGGTGATGGTGTTCCTGATGTATTTCCTGCTGATCACGCATTTTCTCTATTCGCAGGAAATCTGGACGTCGATCTACCTGCTGGCGAGTTGCGTGGCGATCACCGCGCTGTTGATCGAATGCCAGCATCTCGGCGCGCTCGGCCCGCGCCGGACGCTGCGCAAGGCCGGCGTGATGGTCGCGCAGGCACTGCCGCTGATGCTGGTGATGTTCGTGCTGTTTCCGCGTCTGCCGGGGCCGCTCTGGGGCCTGCCGTCCGACGCCGGCGCGGCGGCGCGCAGCGGCCTGTCGGACTCGATGGCGCCGGGCGACATCGCGGCGCTGATCCAGTCGAACGAAGTCGCGTTCCGCGTCCGTTTCGAAGGCCGCGCGCCGCCGCCGGCGCAGCGCTACTGGCGCGGACCGGTCTTCGATCATTTCGACGGCCGCACCTGGAAACGCGGCTGGGCGACGCCGCGCGTGCTGCTGCCCGGCGACGTCCGCTACGAAGGCGCGCCGGTACGCTACGAGCTGACGCTGGAACCGACGCGGCGACCGTGGCTGCTCGCGCTCGATCTGCCGCAGGCCGCGAACCTGCCGCCCGACACGCGGCTCAACCACGACGGCGAACTGCTGTCGCGCAAACCGGTCAACGAACGGATCCGCTACACGCTGACGTCGTATCCGCAGTACGCACTGGATCCCGAACTCGATGCGCGCACGCGCACCCGGCTGACGCATCTGCCGAAGGACCGCGATCCGCGCGCGGTCGCGCTCGCCGGACGCTGGAAAGCGCAGGGCCTGTCGGACGCCGCGATCGTCGCCGCCGCGCTGACGATGATCCGCACCGAGAACTTCGTCTACACGCTGCGCCCGCCGGCGCTCGGCGTCGACAGCATCGACGAATTCCTGTTCGACACGCGACGCGGTTTCTGCGAGCACTACAGCAGCAGCTTCACGTTCCTGATGCGCGCCGCCGGCATTCCGGCGCGGATCGTCACCGGTTATCAGGGCGGCGAACTCAACGAACTCGGCGACTACTACGTCGTCTCGCAGTCCGACGCGCACGCCTGGAGCGAAGTCTGGTACGACGGCCGCTGGCACCGCGTCGACCCGACCGCAGCGGTCGCGCCGCAGCGGATCGAACGCGGCCTCGATGCCGCGATCGGCAGCGGCGAAGGGCTGCCCGCGTATCTCGCGCGGCGCACGGC
>DASSVA010000367.1:0-4164 GCA_035706385.1 Solimonas sp.
GCCGGCATCGCCTCGCCGCAGCAGGCACAGCGCGTCCGGCAAGCCGCCCAGCCGCTGCTGCGCCGCGGCGGCATCGCCGGCTCCAGTCATTTCGATTCGCCGCATCAGTGGGACGGCGACAACGGCTGGGCGCCGGCGCAGGTGATGGCGGTGCGTGGCCTGCGGCGTTACGGCTTCGACGACGCCGCGCGCGACATCGCGCGCCGCTGGATCGACGCGCTCGCCGCCGTGTTCGCGACGCATGGCGGCTTCTTCGAGCGCATCAACGTCACGACGCTCGATCTGCCGAGCCGCAAGGCGCACCAGTATCCGGTCCAGGAAGGTTTTCTCTGGACCAATTCCAGCTTTGCATGGATGACCGCCGACGTGCTCGGCCATTCGCTGAAACCGATCGCGGAGCGACGTACTCCGCACACCGGCCCCGCGTTTCAAGGCCGAACCTGATTGATGAGGAGAGAACCGTGTCGAAGAAACTCACCGCCGCCCGGCCCGTGATCGTCGCCGGCGGCGACTCTCGCCGCAGCGTCAGGCTCGCGCCGGCGATGGCGCTGGGCCTCGGCTGCCTGTACGCGGCGCTGCCGCGCCCGGCTGCTGCGCAGGAACCGGCGGGCCCGCCGGCCACGCAGGACACACAGGCCGCGCCGGAAGCACCGGACGCGATGACGATCGCCGCGCCAGCCGCGACACCGGCCGACGCGGCCGCGCCGGATGCGGACACCGATGTCGCCGCGTCCACGCAGCCGACGCCGACGCCAGCGAATGACATCGAGGTCGTGCCGACCATCGCGCTGCCGCAGGACGCACCACCGGTGCCGGCCGCCGACGAACCGGCGTCACCGCCGCAGATCGCCGAAGTGATCGTCACCGCGACCAAGCGCAGCGAAAACGTCCGCGACATTCCGGCCAGCATCGCGGTGCTGTCCGGCGAAGACCTCGAACGGCGCGGCGCGCAGGACACCGCCGACATCGTCAAGCTCGTGCCGGGCGCGAACGTCACGTCGACCGGCGACAGCCCGCAGCGCGTGACGATCCGCGGCATCTCGTCCGACATCGGCACCAGCTCGACGACCGGCATCCTGTTCGGCAACGTCTCGTTCACCGAAGCGTGGACGCCGGTCGTCGCGCTCGATCCGAATCCGTTCGACATGGGTTCGGTCGAAGTCCTCAAGGGTCCGCAGGGCACGCTGTTCGGCGCGTCCGCGCTGAACGGCGCCGTACGCTACGTGCCGACGCCGCCGAAGTTCGGCGCGTACGAGGTGAAATGGTTCGGCCAGTACACCTCGATCCACGAAGGCGACGCCGGTCCGAGCTACGGCGCGGCGGTGAACCTGCCGTTCGGCGATACGCTGGCGCTGCGCGTGATGGCGTTCGACCGCGAAAGCCCCGGCTACATCGACAACACGCGCACCGGCGACAAGGACGTCAACCGCACCGACCAGCAGGGCGCGCGCGCGCTGCTCGGCTGGCGGCCCGGCGATCGCTGGGACATCCTGCTGACCGGCGCGTGGCAGGAAACCGATCTGCGCGACGTCGGCATCGCCGACAACGACCAAGGCGATCTCGAAACCCGCGATCGCGCACGCCCGAGTCCGAACCACACGCAGTACGCGCTCGCCGAGCTCGCCGTCACCTACGACGGCGACTGGGCGCAATTCGTTTCCGACACTTCGTACGTCGACAAGGGCGGCCACAACTTCTTCGACGCCAGTTCGCGTACCAGCGGCACCGGCGCCTTGCCGCTGGTTGCGCAGTACTACGTCGGCGACTCGCAAACGATCAGCCAGGAATTCCGCCTGGTCTCGATCGACGATCCGCAAAAGCGCTGGAAGTGGGTGACCGGCATCTTCGGCTGGCAGCAGGACGTCCGCAACACGCTGACGGTGCCGCTCGCCGTCGAGCTGACGCCGCTGGCGACGATCATCGACGCGCTGCATCTCGGTCCGCTCGGTTCGCTGTTCAGCGAAACCGGTTCGCCGATCGTGACGAAGACCGACGGCGACGTGCGCATCCGCGAGCTTGCCGCGTTCGGCGAACTGACGCGCCGTTTCGGCGACAGCGTCGAGCTCTCGCTCGGCGGACGGCTGTACCGCACCGAGTCGGGCGGCAGCAATGCGCAGTCCGGCGTCTACGTGCTCGCGCAGCAACTGCAATCGCCGTTCGTGATCGAAGACGAGGTCAAGGAGGACGGGTTCAATCCCAAGGCTTCGATCGTCTGGCACCTGAACGATGACATCCTCGCCTATGGCCTGGTCTCGAAGGGCTTTCGCGTCGGCGGCATCCAGACCGGCCTGACCTCGTCGTTCGGCCGGAGCGCGGCACCGGAAACCTTCAAGTCCGACACGCTGTGGAACTACGAGGCCGGCATCCGCACGCAGTTCTTCCACAATACCTTGCACGTCGATCTGACCGGATTTCTCGTCGACTGGAAGAACCCGCAGAGCCTGCAACCGGATGCGTCCGGCCTGTCGGTCTACATCGACAACGTCGGCGGCGTGCGCAGCAAGGGCGCCGACCTGGCGATGCAATACCGGTTTCCGTGGGCGGGCGTGAGGCTGACGAATTCGGTGTCGTACGCCGACACGGTCACCACCAAGCCGTTCACCACGGCGACGGGTGATGTCTACGCCAGCGGCACGAACTGGCCGCTCGCGCCGAAATGGCAGACCGCCTCGACACTGTCGTTCCTGCAGCCGGTCGGCAACTGGCTGCTCGGCGGCTACGCGACCTACACCTACATCGGCAAGACCGTGCCGACGTTCGGCGCACACGAGGTCTTCGACTATCACCAGATCGATCTGCAGCTCAGCGTCGCCAATCCGGCCATCGGCTGGCTGCCGGAGGTCGCGCTGATCGTCAACAATCTGACCGACGAGCGCGGTATCACGAACGCGTTCACGTCGGGCATACCGACCCCGGCGCTCGCCGCCGAGGAGTATTACTACATCACGCCGCGCGCGATCAGCGTTCGCCTCATGGGTCGTTTCGGCGGCTGAGACGCGCGGCATCATGCAATGAGACGGGCAACTTGCGCAGCGCTCGGATAAAGGGGAAACCGGCATGAAACAGAATCTGAAGTTCAAGGGCGTGCGCCTGCGCGCGTTCTACGGCGCGTACCGCCTGATGCGCGCGCTCGGCCTCGGCATCACCCCGGAAAAAGCCGTCTCGCAACCGATTGCCGTGCGCAATGCCATGCGCCCGCCCGGATGGGCGACGCTGGCACCACCGGCGGATGTCCGCACCGAATACGAAACCATCCCGGGCCGCGCCGGCCCCATCGCCATCAAGAAATATTTTCCGGCAGAACTGAACCCGGACTGCCCGCGCGTCCTGTTCCTTCATGGCGGCGGCTGGATACACGGCGGACTCGAAACGCTCGACTACCTGTGCGCGGCCGTCAGCCGGCAGGCACAGTGCCTGCTCGTGTCGGTCGACTACCGGCTGGCGCCGGAGACGCCGTTTCCCGGCGGGCTCGACGACTGCGACGACGCGCTGACCTGGCTCGCCGGCACGGATTCGCTGGGCGCCATGCCCGCCGCCGGCATCGCCGTCATGGGCGAAAGTGCCGGCGGCAACCTCGCCGCGGCGCTGTGCGTGCTGCGCGCGCGACGCGGCGACACCGTGATCAGACACCAGACCCTGATCTATCCGGCGCTGGATGCGACGCTGGCTTCGGAGTCCTGGAGCATCGATCAGCCCGGCCTCGAAAAGCACAATGCGCATCGCCTCATGGACCTGTATCGCGGCAAGGCTGAACTGAGCGATCCGCTGCTGTCGCCGATGTTCGCCGAGAACATCGCCGCGCTGCCGCCGGCGCTGATCATCACCGCCGACATCGATCCGCTGCGCGACGACGGCGCACGCTATGCGCGCAAGCTCGCCGACGCCGGCGTGCGCACGCGCTACATCAACTACCCCGGCATGCCGCACGGCTTCTTCTTCATCCCGCGCATCGCGGCCGCCGCGAACGAAGGTATCGCCGAGATCAGCAAAGAGATCCTGGCGCTCGCCCAGCGGTGAGCGAGACGCCGGCGACCCCGACAACAGCGAGGAGAAGAAAATGAGAGCTGGCCTGATGCAGTCCGCACCGCTGCTGATTTCGTCGATTCTGGATTTCGCCGAACGCGCGCACGGCCGTCGCGAAATCGTCTCGCGCCTGATCGACGA
>DASSVA010000368.1:0-14433 GCA_035706385.1 Solimonas sp.
CCATACGGCCTGCTTCCCGACGATGTGGCGACCGGGATCATCGCGCAGTACGTTGATGCGCGGACGGGCGAGGATCGCGAGGTCGAAGTCGGCGACTGCGAGACGCGGCCGGAGACGGTGAAATATGCTGGTGTGCAGTCGCGGCAACAGGCGTGGGAGCTGGGCAATCGCGAGTTGCGGCGGCGGCAGAAGCGCTTGCAGGATTGTCAGGCTACGGTGCTGTGGATACATCGCAATCTGGATTTCGGCGCGCCGGTACTCGTGCAGAGCTATCAGCACGGCCTGGGGCAAATGGCGATGCTCGTCGCGGCGTCGGGTACGACGCTGACGGTCGACGCGGAATTCGAGTGGCATCCGACGCTCACGCATCGCGCGTGGCTCGTGACGCCGGACGGCGTGCCGAGCGGCCCGTACAGTTGCGTGCGCGGCAGCGACGACCGCACGGTGCAGATGTCGGTCGCGCCGGTCGGCCTGCTGACCGGCGACGATGGCGGCGAATGCACGACGGTTGTGCTCGGCTACGACGGCAATGAGCCGACGAAAGCGCTGGTCGCCGGCATCGAAGCAAGCGACGTGGATTATGTCGCCAACATCAACCTCGTTTTCGACGACGACTCGATTTTCGACGATCCGGGCCCGGCGCCTGCCGACGAGTATCCGATCGCGGGCACGCTGCCGGAATTGCCGATCGACGATCTGGTTGCGACGGCATCCGGCCTGCGGATAACCGCGACGTGGACGCCGCCGGCCGGCACGCTCGCCAGCGTCGCCGAGTATCGGATCGCCGGCGCGCTGAGTTGGACGTCCGTGCCGCCCGTGATCGGCGGCACCGCGGCTTTCGTCGTGAGCGCGAGCGGCAGCTACCAGGTGCGAGTCCGCGCGTATGGGGCGGGCGGCGCGGTGGGACAGTTGTCGGATCCAGTGGTGGTCGCGGTGAGTTGAGTGTGCGGTTAGCCGCACCGTTCCAGCCCGCCTTGCGCGGGCTTTTTATTGCCCGGAGGTTTCAAATGCCGCAAGCCAAGCCGCTGATTATCGCCACTGCTGTGATCGACACTATCAAACGAGCGATACAGCCGGCGATCGCGGCCGCCAGGCAGTCGGCCGTGACGGTTCGCTGTCTCGCCATTGTGACGGCAGCGATTGTTGTGGCGGTTGTATGGGCGGTGCTGTCGTGAGCGACGTGTCAGTCAACACGGTCGCCGCGGCGACCGGCACCAAGGTGATGCACGCCGGCACCGGCATGACGATTTTCGGCGTCATTTTCTCGTCTGAATTCGTCGCCGCACTCGGCATCGTACTGTCGATTGGCGGATTCCTGGTGAGCAGTCATTATCGGCGCCGCGCCGCGCGGACGGTGCAGCAGGAAAGCACCGAGCGGTTGCGACGCGATGCGGAAGACCGCGCCGCACGCAACCAGCGCGATATCGAGTATCACGCGGCGCGTATGGCCGCCTTGCGCGGCGGCCGCGCCGTGGACGAAGGCGCGCCGGAATGAGCGCCCGCACTCGCATCGCGGTCGCGCTGCTGACGATGAGCGCGGCGGGTTTTGCGGCGTGGAAGGCGAATGAGCAGTTCGCGCCCGCGCCGATGATCCCGACGCGCGGTGACGTACCGACGATCGGTTACGGCTCGACGCACTACGAGGATGGGCGCCCGGTCCGGCTCACCGACCCGGCGATCTCGCGGCAGCGCGCGGAACAGTTGGCGCGCAACATCCTGTCCGACGATGAGCGCCGATTTCGCGAGTCGCTCCCCGACGTCTACATGACGCAGGGCGAAT
Source organism: Solimonas sp. (assembly GCA_035706385.1). Lineage (GTDB taxonomy): Bacteria > Pseudomonadota > Gammaproteobacteria > Nevskiales > Nevskiaceae > Solimonas. Next base: position 1,781 of record DASSVA010000368.1, read on the forward strand.
ACGACCTGTACCTGGACTTCGTTGGGCAGTACGGCATCGGCAACTGGCGGAAGTCGTCGATGCGCAGGCTTCTGCTGGACGGCGAGTACGCGCAGGCGTGCGAAGCCTTGCTCGCGTGGCGCAAGCAGGCCGGTCGCGATTGCTCGCTGCCGCAGAACTGGGGGCCGCACGGGTGCAAAGGCGTCTGGACGCGGCAGCTTGACCGGCACGCCAAATGCCTCGCGGAGCAAACGCCATGATCGCACTCGCCTTCATCCTGCAGCACTGGCGCCTCACGTTCGCCTTGCTGCTTGCTGCACTCGCCGGGCTGCAGACGATCCGCCTGGACCGCTGCGAGAACGCCAGCGAACGGCGTGACGCGGAAATGCGCGCTGCATCGGCCCAAGTTGCCGCACACGCGGCCATCACCGGCCAGGAGGCCGTCACCGCCTATGTCAAGCAAACTGCTGAAGATCGTCCTGTCGTGCAGCGTGTTCGCACTCGCATCCTGCGCGAGTGCTCCGGTGTGCCAGTTGCCGCCGGCCCCGGCCCTGTTCATGGAACCGGTGCCTCAGTTGAAGACGCTGGAAAAGGAGCGGCAGAACCCATCGCCGAAGACCTCGCCGACGACGTGAGCGTGTGCGCGGTCTACCTCGAGCGATACCGCAAGTTTCAGGACTGGAAGCGCAATAACGGCGGTTGAACGGAGACGGCCATGACGACGATCGTGATTGTTCGCGAGGGCGACTGGATCGTCATGGCGGCCGACGGACGCGTCACCGACGAAGGCGACATCTGCTCGGAGTGCGACCGCAAGATATTCCGGCACAAGAACGAACTATTCGGCGTCGCCGGCAACGCTGACGAGTGCGACGCGCTGCTGGCCTGGTTCCGCCGCGGGCGCAAGGGACGCAAGCCCGGCAGCCGGCACTCGTCGTTCATGTATGTCGGCACCGACGGCGTGCCCTACGTCTCGACGGAAGGCTCACGGCCTACGCCGTTCGATCTGCCGCGCGCGATCGGCAGTGGCAAGGATCTGGCGATGGGCGCCGCCCTGGCCGGCGTTGGCGCACGCGAGGCCGTTCACATCGCGATGCGGCGCGACACTCGAACCGGCGGCAAGGTGCGCTCGGCGCGCGTGCTCGCCAGCCCAGGAGGAAGGCATGGCAAACACTGAACCGGCAAGCGATCCGCGCGACACATTCGTCGATCGCTTCGCCAAGCGCACGCCCGCCAAAGTGGATGCGCAGGTCGTCGATGACCTTCGCTATTTCGCCAAGCGCGCCGCGGAAGACAAGGAAATATCGATCACCGGCCTTCTCCAGTTCTTTGCCGAGCAGCGCGGCGTCGTGCTCAAGCGCTACCGGCTCGCGACGATCGCACGCGAGAACGGCATCGAGCCGTGGTGGTCGGTTTGATCGCGGCCGATCCGCGTGACGCGGCGATCGAGGCTGACGCCGAGCGTCGCTTCGGCGGCACGCTGCAGGCGCGCCAAACGCGTCGCGCCGAGCCGGGTCCGGCCGTCTACATTCTGACCGCGGCCCAGAACAACACGCACGTTCACGCCGCGTTGTGGCGCAACCTGCTGGCCTACGCGAAGCGTCGCAAGGCGAAGCTGCTGGTCTCGCAGTTCACGTACAACAAGGCGCAGTTCGGCGAGAAAAGCATCAAGCCGGGCACCGGGCAGGCCGACGACTACGCGAAGCTGTGGTACGCGCCGGAGATTGAGCCCTACGCCTACAACGACCGGCTGGCGATCACGCGCAGTCTGACGTTCTGCGGCGAGACGAACGTTCTGCCGACCGCCGTGACGCCGCTGTCCGGCTTCGAGAATTACACCGGCCGCGCGTCCGGCATTTTCCCGCACACGAAGCAGGCGATGCAGTCGATCGCGGCGCTGCAGGCCGCGAAGTTCAATTACACGACAGGCGCCTGCACGTTGCGGAACTACGTGCAGAAGAAGGCCGGTCTCAAAGCCGAGCACCACCACGCCTACGGCGCGCTGATCGTCGAAGTCGACATCGACGGCGACTGGTTCGTGCGCCAGATCCGCGCCACCGAGGACGGTGCGTTCCAGGATCTCGACTGGCGAGTCCGCGACGGCAAGGTCAGCCGCGGCCACGCCGTCGAGGCGATCAACTGGGGCGACGTGCATGTCGAGCAGTGCGATCCCGTAGTCCGTGCGACGAACTGGGGCGCCGGCGGCATCCTGGACACGTTGCGGCCGCGCACGCAGTTCATGCACGACACGTTCGACGCCTACGCTCGCAACCACCACGAGATGCGCAACCCGCATGCCATGTTTACCCGCTGGTCGCAGCGGCGTGACAGCATCGAGGCCGAACTGCGCCGGGTGGCGGCGTTTCTCGCCGACGAGTCGTCGCGAAGCTGGTGCAAGACGGTGGTGGTGGACTCCAACCACGACCAGGCGCTGACGCGCTGGTTGCGCGAAGCGCCAGCGCTCGCCGATCCGGTCAATGCCGAGTTCTACCTGCAGGCGCAGCGGATGATTTACGCCGCGCTGGCCGCCGGCCGAGACGACTTCAACGTTTTCGAGGCTGTTCTACGCGCGATGGGAGTCAAACGCGCCGTGCGATTCCTCGGCACGGACGAAAGCTACGTGATCTGCCGGCGCAGCGGCGGCGTCGAATGCGGCATGCACGGCCACCTGGGCGCGAATGGCGCGCGCGGCAACCCGCGGGGCTTCTCCCGGATGGGACGTCGCGTGAACACGGGCCACACGCACAGCGCGGGGATTATCGACGACTGCTACACCGCGGGTACTAGTTCGCTGCTGCGGATGAGCTATAACCGCGGGCCGAGCAGCTGGTCGCACAGCCACATCGTCACGTACCCGAACGGCTGCCGGACGATCATCACGCTGTGGAGAGGAAAATGGCGCGGCTAGTTGCCGTAGCCGGCCGCCTGAATTTCGGCAACTCGATCCGCCATCTTATCTTCACAAGGCTGTAGCCTCGCCCGCTGATCCGCGTAGTCCTCGCCGTACTGTCGGCCGGATTGTGAAACGCAGCTTTTCACAGCGGCCCAGTGAAGCGCGATGGCTTTTCGCTCGTCGGCGCTCTTCGCCGCAGCCATCGCCGCGTCGTAATACGGTTGAACGGACTGCACCTCAGTGCGGTCGACGTTCGCAACGCGATACGCTAGTCGCGCCTTTGCAACGTAGACTGCAATCGGGTCTTCAGCGGCCTGCGCGAAGACCGACCCGGAAACGGTGAGCGCCGCAACGGCGATCAGTATTTTCATCGTTGCTCTCCTTCGCGTCAGAGGCTTTCCGCCTCGTATACCTTAGTGTGCCCTTGCTGGTACGTCTTTGCCATCTGATCGGTTTCGTGCCCGGCCAGATCCTTCGCGTTCTTCCCTGCCTGCTCAGCCAGATGCGCGCCCAGCGAGCGCAGTTCATGCCAGCTGGGCTTTCCCGGCGTTTCCGGCGTGAAGCCCTTCCACGCTTTATGCTTCCTGGCGATCAGATCGTCGCGGATCCGCTGGAACGTTTTCGTCAGCATGTCGCGGCTCACCGGTTTACGCCGGCCGGGCTTTCGGATGATGGTGCTGGCGTTGCTCGGCTTCAGCGCAAGGCATTCGGTGATCGCCGCGCGCAACAACGGCCCAACCGTCACGCGCACGACGTGGCCGGTTTTGCTCTGCTTCATCTCGAGCGGGTGGCCTTGCTCGTCAGCGTCTTGCTCCACCGTCAGCGCCTTGTTCTTCCATGCGCTTTTCGGCACCGTCGCCACGTCCTGCCGCCGCTGGTCGCAGTACAGCGCGAAGCGGGCAGCCGGATCGAACCATGCGTCGGCCGGTTCGGCCTTGGCTGCGGCGAGAATCGATTCCAGTTGCGGCACGGTCAGGCGCTTGCGCTGCACCTCGTGCGTCACTTTCAGCGTCTGATCCGGCACGTTGGTCTTCGTCCAGCCCTTCGCCACCGCCACGTCCCAGACCTGGACCAACAGGCCGCGCGCCATGTTGTGCGCCCGCATCTTGCCGGCGTCCGTGAACGTGTCCAGGTATTCGCTGACATCGCGCAGCGTGATCTTGTCGATCGCCTTGTCGGCGCCGAAGTGCTCTTGAAAGCGGCGGGCGTAGCCCTCGTAATCCCGCAGCGTGCTCTCGCTGCGCTCCCTCACGTCGTCGCCGCGGCCGGACTTGCGGTTCCGCACGGTCGACAGCCACGCGTCACACGCCTTTGCGAAGGCAACGCTCGCCTCGCCATTGAGCTTGTCGACGTAGCGCTGCACCGGCGTTTTGCTGATCGCGTTGTTGCGCGCGACCGCCGCCTGCCTCGCGACCTCGAAGTCCGACCCGAGCCCGCGAAACGACTTCGTCACCGGATCCAGATAGCGGTAGTACGTCACGCCCTTCACGACTGTGGAGTACAGTCCTGTAGGCCAATTTCGGCGAAGACGGGAGCGACTGGCTGGCAAAAGAAAACCCCGAGTGTTGTCGGGGCTCACGGTACTGCGATTTGCAAACGATTTGCAAGCGATTTGCAAACCGGCCAAGCCCCAGAACGGGCCAAGTGCTTGATTTATTTGGTGGGCTGTCAGGGACTCGAACCCCGAACCTACTGATTAAGAGGTACGTGTTTCAAGTCCCGCAACCCTCTGACACAAAACAAATATCTGCCTTTTTGCGTTGCGCCGAAAGTAAATTTACTGCTATCTACTTTCAAAGACTTATATGGCGCTTTTGCAAACGACGCGGCGAATTATACGCGATATCGGCTGGGTGGTGGCATTCGTTCTTGCGTTTTCGGTGCCGTCAGGTTCGCCGCGATGGCGTCAACGTCGACGTAACAAAGGCGTCCGCAGACCATGCCGGGTACGTCGCCGCTGCGAACCCCCTTGCGGATGGTGTTGGCGAGTGGCGGCTTGCCTGCGAAATAGTCTCCGCGCACAAATTCTTCGGCAGTGATGAGCTTCACGTAGAGATCGCTGATGCGATGCGCGAGTGCGCGAGAAGGGCGTATTCGATGTCCTGCTCGATCCCCAGGAAACGAAAGCCCTCCAGTAGCGCGGCTTTGCCCGTGCTGCCGCTGCCCGTGAACGGGTCGAGCACGAGGCCGCCCGGCGGCGTCACGAGGCGACAGAGATACCGCATAAGCTCCGTCGGTTTCACTGTCGGGTGGGCGTTTCCCTCGCCACGATCCGATTTGCTGGCTTTTGCGCAATAGAAGAAGCGCGCGGCACTGCCTTTGTCTCCCCGCGGATCGCATTGCTCTCTCGGACCGTAATCGCCATACACGTTGACGCTCGGCTTGGCGCCGTTCGCCGGACCCACTGGCCGCTGCTGTCCGGGTGCTTGAGGAAACGCCGCCAGCACTTCGTCACTGCCGTCGTGGATCAAGTTGGCGGGCCAGCGGCCAACGTACTGCTGCGGTTCGCCCTGGGTGCCGCGCCGCGCTTCTGATGTGCCAGGCGCGCCGAGCCGGTTGCCATGGCAGGCTGCGAACGAAGAGAAGCTGGCAGTGCGCACTTCATAACCCACCCGACAAGCGTCGATGTTCAACGCCCCCGTTCCGTGCTCAAGCACGTTCGCTGCGACCGTTCCGATCAAAGGCTTGCGCGCCACGCAGATCGGCTCATGCGCCGGCTTCAGTGCGGTGCCCCAGCCCGACCATTCGTCAGCCAGGTTCTTCGACTTCGGAAAGCCGGAGCCGTACACCCACATAACCTGGTCGCGGATCTCGAAGCCAGCGTCCTCAATGGCGCACGCCAAACGGTGATATGTGCGAGCGCCGGAAAATGCGAGTAGATGGCCGCCAGGCTTCAGTACGCGCAGCGCTTCGCGCGCCCATAGTTCGCACCAGTCTTGGAACAATGCGCCTGCGCGATACTCGGGTCCGCGTTTCGACATGCGCCCCAAGACGCTGTCGCGATCCGCGTCATTCGCGTTCAGCGATCGACGAAAGCCGTTTGCCCCGTCCCAGTCCTTGCCCATGAATTCCAGGCCGTAAGGCGGGTCGGTGACGACGCTATCGATCGAATTCTCCGGTAGCGTGCGCATCTTTTGCACGCAGTCGCCCAGCAGGACGTCGAAGCTCATCTCGCACCACCCGCCCGCACCACCGGCACGTCGTGCCCTTCGGCCAGGTCGATCATGTTCTGCGTGCCCTTCCCGCCGGGAAATGCGACGACGAGGTCTGGCGCGTGGTAGAGCATCTTGAGGTTGCGCCGCATGCCGGCAGCGCGGCCCAGGCGGTCCCAGTTGGCCGGCACTGGCGTCTGCTTGACCTTGCGCGACGCCGCCCATTCGCCGGCCAGCGTGTCGGCACCGGTGGCGGCGCCGTGGATGATCTCGGTGAAGGGCCGCAGATCGTGCAGCATGTCGAGCGCGGCGAACAGGCCGGCGCGATCGTTGAAGTGGCGGCCGCCGCAGACGATGGCTCGAGTCATGCCCGCCCCGCTTTGCGGCGCACGATCTCGATCGTCTGGCGCTGCGTGATCTCGACGGCGCCATGCTGCACGGCGAGCGCGCGTTTGCTGAGCGCGATGTCGTAGTGGCTGTGTGGCGTGCCCGGCTTTTGGTGCCAGCGGCGCGAAACGCCGATGCGGTCCGCCATCGCGTGCAGTTCGTCGTCGGTGTCCGCGACCATGTGGCACATGACCATCCGGCCGAACGATGCGCGCATGTCGTCAACGTAGACGCTCATGCGATCAGCGCTGCCGCGCAGCAGGCGATGCCGGGCACGAACCAGCCTTCGACGAGGAAGGCCAGACCGAGCAGGAAGACGGCGCCGTTCACGGGAGGCATTCCGGCCACGCTGCGTCGATCTCGGCGCGATAGCGCGCGGATTCTCGGTCCGCGGCGTCCATGCGCGCACGCTGACGCGCGGCGAAGCCGTTGACTTCGGGCGTGACGAGGTAGTGCTGCGCGACTTGGCGCTCGCTGGCGGTGAGCGCGTTCCACGAGGGGTCGGTGCGTTTGCCGGGGATGAAGGGCGTCACAGCGAAGCCCCAAGCACTGCTCCCATCGCGCCGAACGGGATCGCAACGATTGCCGTGAATCCGAGAGCCGGGTCGCGCACGAAGTCGCCACCGCCGAGCCAATAGACGGCGAACGGGATCGCGATGCCGGCCAAAGTCGCCAGCGCGCGCTTCACAGCCGCCCCCGGTAGACGTGCTTAAGCTTTTCGCAGCGGACAGCCCATTCCGGGAAATCGCGGTCAATGGCATCCCAGTCGCCAATCTCCCATTTCTTCAGGAAGTCTCCGGCGCGCTCGCCTGCTTGCGCCGCAAAGCCGATAGCGATCAAAAACGCATTCTCTCTGCGGTTTGCCGATACGGTTGCGGCGCGCCGGGCGGCCTCTGCCTCCAACTGCTTTTGCTCAGCCTGCAGGGCTGCGCGGCGCGCCTTCGTCACCTGCCCCCTGGCGCCGCGCAACTGGTAACAGAGCCGCCGATTGGCAGCCTGTTCCTGCTTGTACTTGCGTTCGTACCAGTCACGCTCGCCGATCAGTTCCGTGTGGCGCTGGGCCATCTTCTCGGCGGCGTCGGCGATGCGCTGCATCGCGCCGAGCTTCATCTGCTCCAGGTCCGGCTGGCCTCCGTCCGAGCGATACCAGTCGGTGCGGCTGGCTTCGCGATATGTGCGCGCGGTCACGGTTTCGCTCTCCGGCCGAAGATGCCGCGACCGAGCATGTGCGCGAGAAACCAGGCGCCGGCGAACAGCCAGTAGCCGGGCGCGATCAATGCGCGCGGACCTGCGGGCCAGAGTTGCGGAAGCACCCAGCACCATATCGTCCACAGCGCCCAGTAGATGCCGAGCAACATCGCCGCGGCGAGCGGCAGAGCGATGGCGGCGATAAACATCTGCTGTTTCATTTCGCTTCTCCGACCTCGTCGAAATAACAATCGACGCAAACACCAGCCGCGCGTACATCGCGCGGCGCGAACTTACGGCAGAGCGCGCAGAATCCGAGTCGGTACATCGCCTTGCACCGCCAGTTGTAGAAGCGCTGCTTGATGCGCAGACGCAAAGGCTTTTTCTTCATTTCACTTCTCCGAAGATGTCGACGTGCTCGATGTGGACGCCGCCGTGGGCGTTGCAGGAGACGAGCGTGTTGCCGATCAGGACGCGACCGCGGCCTTCCATTTCGCGATTGAGGGCGCGCTTGGCTTCATCGCGGGCGGTGCGGGCGTCATTGAGGGCGAGCTTGGCGTCCTCGAAGGCGGCTTCCGCCCGCTGGTAGGCGCTCAGGGCGTTGTCGATCGCCACGCGGCTGCGCTCGCGCATGGCGTTGGCTTTGTGCGCAATGCCGGCGGCGCGCATGTCGACCGGGCCGGTCACAGCGGGCCTGCGACGATGTCGTCATGGTGCATGCGGATCCAAGAGGCGCCGCTTTCCGTCCACGAGCACAGGTATGCGGGTTCGCCAACGCGCCCCTTCCACGGCCACGCCGAATCTGGATCGCAGATATCCACCGACGCTGTCGCCCCGTCGCGCGTGCGGTAGCGCCCCGGCCCCGTGATGCGGAACGGCTGATTCGGTTCCGGCTCGCGCTCGCCGTTGATGAAGGCCGTCACCTTGTCCGCTTCGGCGTGGCTGCCGTCAGCGCGCAGATCGCTGACCAGCTTGGCGACAAGTGCCATCGCGCTGCCGAGTTTGAAGACCCTCTCCGTTTCCGATTCGCTCGCGTCCAGCGGGGTGGACGTCGGAACCGTCTCGCCTTTGAAGCCCGTAACTACGAATCGGCGACCATCTTCGCTAGCCGGTACGAGAGGGTCTCCATTGCGGAGAATGAGCACGCGCCCAGCGCTTTCGTACTCGCGCAGGCGCTCAAGGCGCCCAAGGGCATGAAGAAACGGGTGCTCGCCGCGCGGCGTTGCCGATTCAGCAACGTCCGGGCGCGACTCGGCCGCTCGGTCTTCCGTATGACGCTCCAGGGTTTCGAGCGCGTTGTCGAGTTTCCGCTTCAGGTCTTCGACGGTGCCGGTGTTGGCGATGTACGCGTCGAACCCGTGGCCGTTGAGCGCGCCTTCGCTGGCGTGGCCGCTGCTGTGCTCGGCGCCGGGCCGGACGATGCAGATGCAGACGCCGCCGGCCTGCTTGATAGCGTCGAATTCGTTGGGGAAGCGCATGTCGTCGAAGACCACGGGCGACTCGCTTTTCTGCGCCTGGAGCATGGCGATGTCGGTCCAGATGGACTGTTTGACGAGCCCGCGGCCCCATTCCGTACCGAGCGTCTGCAGCATCTCGCGCGGCGACTTGCCGAACAGCGGAATCGGCGTTTCCTTGAGGTCGCCGTAGAGCGCGTGACTGCGTTCGTCGCGGCTGAACCCGGCGTCGAGAAGCAGGGACGAGATCATCCTCTTGAGCGGCCCGGCGAAGCTGAGCGCCCGGTAGCCGCGTTCTCGAAGGAAGCCGGCCGCCGTGCTCTTGCCGGACTGCGGTGCCGGCGAGTAGAGGCCGATGAGTTTCGGCCGGGTTTCAGTGGAACGCATGGGTGTTCTCCTTGAGCAGCCCGTCGCGAACGAGCCGGTTGAAGCGGTGAAGGAATGTCGACTTCGCGTCCGCGCTGGACACGGGCTCGACGACGGGCATGTGCGTATCCGCCGGCCACCAGTCGATGATCGGCATGAGGCTGGCGCGTTCGGCCCGCAGCGCGAGCGTGTCCGCCGCGTCCACGCTCGGCGGCTTGACGATGGCCGGGTCCAGGCCGAACGCCTCGTAGATCACGGCGAGCAGCCGGCGCTCGATGTATTCGTACTGCGGGAACAGTTGCTTGATCGGCGCCGGGAAGTCCATGAGGTAGGCTTCGGCAGCGTCATGCAGCAGGCCGTAGCCGGCGTCCGCCTTATCGCAACCGAAACTGACGTCGACGCTGTGCTGGGCGACCGAGTAGAAGTCGCGCGTGTGGCCGCCGAAACGCGGCATGTGCGACAGCGCGTGCGCGATATCCTCGATGCGGATCATTTCGATGGTCGGGTTGATCGGGTCGAACTCGACGCCGCTGGCGGTGCAGATGACGGGCTTCATGCGTTTTGCTCCTGACTGTTGTCTATCCTGCCACGTCGTTGCTGCTTTGGCAACACTCAGACATCGCAAGACCAGGTGACGGTGTGGCCGATGAAATTCTCCCAGTCCTCGCGCGCTTTCAGCAGCGGCGCCAGGCGGTAGACGTAAGGCTGCTTGCCGTCCGCATTGCGGCCTTTGCGTCCGTGCGTGGTGCTGGGGGAGAACTTCTTGATGGCGCGGCCGATGGAGGTGTCCGTCGGCATGCGCGTGCGAATGTTGCGGCTGCGGAAGTGCCGACCGACCGTGTCGATGAGCGTCTGCCCGCCGACTTCTTCGGGCCACGCGCCGGCGAATGCACCGCCGATCAGCTCGCCCTGTTGCAGCGAGTCGTACCACCACTGTGCGAGCGGTTCGAGCGATTCGGTTTTCTGCTCGAGCAGCGCTTCGGTGATGGGCGCTTCGTTGACGTCCACCGTGGACAGATCGAAGTCGAGCAGGTAGCGCAGCAGCAGACGGTCGCCTCCATGCTGTTGCATGCCAATGCGCATGCGCTCGAAGAAAGGTTTGTCCTTCATGCGGCCTTCCGCCATGCCGTGCACGGCGAAGCGGCGCTCGTCCTCAGTGGCCGGCACGAGCCAGTCTTCGTTGCCGATGATGCTGACGCGCGTGAAATTCGGGACGCGGAAGATCTCTTTGCCTTTGAGTTCGATCGCGTGATGCGCGCCGGTAATGACGCCTTTCAGCTTGCCCTCGCCCTCCTTGTCGCCGGCCCAGACGGCTTCATCGAGCACGAGCAGAAGCAGAGACTGCATGTGGCCGTTGAACTGGCTGGTGAGATAGCGCCGCTCATGCGTGACCATCGCGTGCGCGCCGAGCAGATCCGCGACGCGTTCCACGCATGAGTTCTTGCCGGTTCCCTTGCGGCCTTTGTAGACGGGTGCGACAAGCGGCTTTTCCCAGGGGCGTTGGATCATGTGCGCGAACCAGCCGGTCTGCCAGCGGTTCACGTCGGCGTCGTTGCGGCAGACGTTGAGCAGCAGGTGCTCCTTCCACGCGTCGAAGGCCCATTGCGCCTCGGCGCTGATCGGGTCGCCGTCTTCGTGCGGCGTGCAGACGAAGCCGCGCCAGCCGTTGTACCAGCCGGCCGGGCACGGGCGGCCGGGCATGAAGTAGATGCCTTTGTAGCTGCGCCGCCAGAACGGATGCTCGCCGAGGTCGACCGACGGCGGCGTGTCGCGGCCCGGCGCGTCCATCCAGAACTTTGTCAGCGAAACGTGCTCGATGACCGTTTCGTCCGGCTCGCCTTTCTTGCCTTTCTTCTTCTTGCTGAGCGGGAACGCGACGCCGCTGTGCATCTTGTGGAAGGCGTCTTCGTTGAGCAGCCGCGTTTCGGTCTTGCCTTCAGCGTCCGTCGTCTCCCACAGAATCGAGTGGCTGCCGCCGATGAGCACGAACGCGAACTCGGTGTTGAGGCGGTTCAGCGGGTGATTTTCGTAGCCGCCATCCGCCACGTCGGCGCCTTCCAGCAATCGCTGCGCGGAATCGCCGCCGGTGAGCGGCTGGAACTGCATTTCCGGCGCAGCGGCGCCCGGCGCGGTCTTGCCGTAGCGATAGGCGTTGGCGACCTTCACCTCCAGGTCGCTCAGCGACCAGCCGCAGCCGTCGAACCAGTGCTCCAGCATGAGCCCGGTCGCGTCGGTCTGCGGGACGCCGATGTCCTTCAGCTGCGCGGCAACCTTGAAAGTGGTCGCGTCGCCGCCGCTGCCTTCGATCGCTTCTGGCGCGCGGTTACGCAGGTAATCGATGGCGCGCTCCATGACGCGCTCGGGGTCCAGGCCGGCGAGCATTTCGGCGGACGGCTCCTGCCGCTCGATCGGCGCCCCGCCGGACGACAGGATGCGCTCGATCAGCGCCTGCGGTGCGTCGACGACTGGCAGCGCGTTGCCGGTGTACGCCCCTTTCTCCGTGGCGCTGCCGGCCGCGACGATGAAACCGCCGACGCCGCGAATGTCCAGGCCGCGGCCGATGCTGCCCTTGCCGTCGCGGTCCACCATGTTGCGCACCGGCGTGCGCGTCACGTAGACGATGTGGTGGCCGCCGGTGGGCGTGTCCTGTGTGTAGGTAGCCGGGAAGTCGAAGCCTTCCAGTTCCATGCGCAGAATCGTGTCGGAGCCGCGCTTGTCGTTCTTGTTGTCGACGTCGATGACGCAGAGCGAAACGTCCGGGTCGTCGCCGTAGCGGCCGGTATAGATGCCGACGTTGTAGGGCAGCGTGAACGTCTCGCCCATGTCCGCATTCCACCACTGCGCGAGCGTTGCCGGGTCGCGCGTGGCGCGGTTCGGGAAGTCCTCGATCAGCGGCAGCTTGGCGCCTTCGATTAAGGGGAAAACGTGGAAGCCGCGTGCGGCGAGCGCGAGGGCATGCTGGTATGGGGTCATGCGATAGCGCCGTCCTGCATCAGTTGCGCCTTGGCGTTCTTCCACGACTCCGCCTGGCACTCGCGCACGACTTCGTAGCCGAGCAGCGCCTTATCGTGAACGCAGTAGCGGCCGAGTTCCATGCGGTGCGCGCCGCCGTAGCGGTGGATATGATCCGGGCTCTTGAGCAGATACCACGTCTTCATGTCGCACCGCCCGACAACCGCTGGCGCTTCTCCCAGTCGTCGCGACAGCCGGCGTCGCACCAGCGGCCGTCGTGTT
>DASSVA010000369.1:0-2146 GCA_035706385.1 Solimonas sp.
GCGCCGGCAAGGCCGGCAAGGATCCGCGCGTCTCGACTTACGAGCTGCAGAAGGAAATCTACGAGACCGTCAACAACGCCAGCACGACGCTGACGCTGGTCAATGCGGCGAAGCGGCTGGTCGACGAACTGCCGGAAGGCACGCCGGCCGGCGACGTCATCAAGCACTGGCTCAAGCGCGCGCGCGAGGACGATGCGGCGCGCGGCGTCGAGTGGCCGGACATCACGCCGGAACAGCAGGGCAAGGCGGGCCTCGCATGGAGTGTGTTCCCGAACATGTCGATCCTGCAGGGCATCACGTTTGCGCTGTGCTATCGCGCGCGTCCGTACGGCGACGATCCGGACAAGTGCATCTTCGAGTCGTACGCGATCGAGCGTTTCCCGGCCGGCGAGGAGCCGAAGACTGAATGGGTCTATGCCGAGGCGACGAAGGAAAAATGGGGCCTGGTGCTGTCGCAGGATTTCTCGAACATGGCCGCCGTGCAGCGCGGCATGCATTCGCGTGCGTTCCGCGGCACGCTGCCGAACCCGCATCAGGAACGCAAGGTCACGAACTTCCATCGCAACCTCGCCGAGTACATGGGCACCGGCGGACTGCGCCTGCTTCGTTAGCGGCATACACCGGCGGACGGTGAAGCGCGGCAGCTCAGCTTGTTTATCAGACAACCGATTCACACAAGGTAAAGAGAATGTACGGAGAAGAAAAAACCGCTGCCGCTGCCGTCGCTTCCGGCGAGCGTGGCAAGGTGAAGGTTTATCAGCGCATCCTCGATCTGCTCGAAGCCGAAGGCGTCGACACCGTCTTCGGCATTCCGGATCCGAACTTCGTTCACCTGTTCGACGAGGCCGAGAAACGCGGCTGGAATGTCGTGACGCCGCACCACGAGCTGTCGGCCGGCTTCATGGCCGAAGGCTATGCGCGGATGACCGGCAAGCCGGCGCTGTGCATCGCCACGCTCGGCCCCGGCATCGCGCTGACGTCCGGTTCGATGATGACCTCGCTGGTCGAAAACACGCCGGTCATCTACATCGGCGGCCAGCGCGCGCGCATCACCGAGCGGCGCGTCCGTCGCGGCCGCATCCAGTTCATCCAGCAGGAGCCGCTGTTCGAGAACTCGGTGAAGTGGAGCGCGAGCATCGAGTACGCCGACCAGACCGACGAAATCATTCGCCACGCGCTGCGCGTCTGCCTGTCCGGTACGCCGGGGCCGGTCTACATCGAATATCCGTCGCACGTCATCCAGCAGGAGCTTGACGTGCCGCCGGCGCTGCCGCCGTCGGCCTACCGTCTGGTCGAGCCGGGTGCGGACGGCAACGCGGTGGCCAAGGCCGCCGAGCTGATCCGGAACGCCGAGTGCCCGGTGCTGCTGGTCGGCCACGCCGTGCAGTGCACGCGCGCCGGCCAGAAGGTCCGCGAACTGGCCGAGCTGATGGGCTGCCCGATCCTGCAGACCTCGGGCGGCACGGCGTTCATCGAAGGTGTCGAAGACCGCACCTTCCCGTATCTGTTCTCCGACGTCGGTGACGAGATCGTCGCCAGGGCCGACGTCGTCGTCGCGATCGGCACCGAAATCGGCGAGCCGGTGCATTACGGTCGCGGCCATCTGTGGGCCAACGGCAACACCGATCGCAAGTGGATCTACATCGAGCTCGATCCGGAAGCGATCGGCCAGAACCGGCCGATCGACGTGCCGCTGGTCGGCGACCTGCGTACCGTCGTGCCGCAGCTCTCCGCCGCGCTGAAGGGCAGTCCGCGCAAGGAACATCCGGAGCTGAAGCGCTGGATCAGGGAAGACGCGGAACGTCTCGCCGGGTTGGCCAAACAGGATTTCAAGACCGACAGCGGCCGCGTGCACACCGGCCAGTGGGTCATCGAAGCGACCAAGGCGATGCCGAAGAACGCGATCCATGCGCGCGACGGCGGCTGCACGGTGATCTTCACCTGGACCTATCTGCAGGCCAAGCCGCACGACGTGGTCTGGAACCAGAACTTCGGCTGCCTCGGTACCGGCCTCGGTTACGCGATCGGCGCGTCGATCGCCGACGGCGGCAAGCGTCCGGTGCTGCTGACGACCAGCGACTCGTCGTTCCTGTACCACATCAGCGATCTCGAAGTGGCGCACCGCTTCAATCTGCCGCTCGTCGTC
>DASSVA010000370.1:0-13577 GCA_035706385.1 Solimonas sp.
CGCTGCTGGTCTGCGCGACCGAAACCAAGACCCCGGAACAGCTCGCGCGGTATCGCGACGCGCTGGCCGAAATCCTCGCTTGAACGACAGGAGAGAAACCCGATGGCAACCGTCACCCTGCATGGCAATCCGTTCAACACCCACGGCGAGCTGCCGGCCGTCGGTTCGCAGGCACCCGGTTTCAAGCTGACCGGCGCCGATCTGAAAGACGTGACGCCGTCGGCCTATGCCGGCAAGCGCAAGGTGCTCAACATCTTCCCGTCGATCGACACGCCGACCTGCGCGACGTCGGTGCGCCAGTTCAACCAGCGCGCGGCGAAGCTCGACAACGCCGTCGTGCTGTGCATCTCGGCCGACCTGCCGTTCGCGCAGCAGCGGTTCTGCGGCGCCGAAGGGATCGACAAGGTCGTGACCCTGTCGATGATGCGCGACCGGCATTTCGCGAAGGACTACGGTGTGCTGCTCGAAGACGGCCCGCTCGCCGGCCTGACCGCGCGCGCGATCGTCGTGCTCGACGCCAACGATCGCGTGCTGCATACCGAGCTCGTCGCCGAGATCGGCAATGAGCCCGATTACGACGCGGCGCTCAAGGCGCTGGCCTGAAGACGGCGCGATGGACGGCATCTGGAAGCTGCTGCGCGCCGCCGCCGTGCTTGCGACGCTGTTGCTCGCGGGTCTCGGCATCCTCGCGGTGCTCGGACTGGTGCCGCGCGCGCTGTTGCTGGAGCAATCGCTGAAGGTCCTGGCGGTGATCGCGATCGTCGCGGTCGCCGCACTGATTGTCGGCTTGCTGGTCAAGGGGCGCGTGCCGCGCTGAGCGCAGCACCGTCGATCGCAGGGCAACCCCACACATGAACGAAAAACAGTCGGAAAAATTGATCTTTGAAGTGTCGCGCCGCGGCCGCACCGCGTTTGCGCAGAACCCCGGCACCGGCGTCGACCTGTCGTCGATCCCGGAAGCGCTGCGCCGCCGCGACCGGCCGCAACTGCCGGAAGTCTCCGAGATGCAGGCGGTGCGCCACTTCACGCGGCTGTCGCAGAAGAATTTCTCGATCGACACGCACTTCTACCCGCTGGGTTCGTGCACGATGAAATACAACCCGCGCGCCTGCAACAAGCTGGCGATGCTGCCGCAGTTCCTCGCGCGCCATCCGCTCGCGCCGGAATCGCACAGCCAGGGTTTCCTCGCATGCATGTACGACCTGCAGGAGATCCTGAAAGAAGTGACCGGCATGGCGGCGGTGTCGCTGACGCCGATGGCCGGCGCGCAGGGCGAGTTCGCCGGCGTCGCGATGATCCAGGCGTATCACAAGGCGCGCGGCGATCTGGCGCGCAAGGAAATCCTCGTGCCGGACGCCGCGCATGGCACGAATCCGGCGACCGCGGCGATGCTCGGCTGCACGGTGCGCGAGATTCCGACCAATGACGACGGCGACGTCGACGTCGACGCGCTGAAGGCCGTCGTCGGTCCGCAGACCGCCGGCATCATGCTGACCAATCCGTCGACGTTCGGCGTGTTCGAACGTCGCATCAAGGAAATCGCCGGCATCGTCCATCAGGCCGGCGGCCTGCTGTATTACGACGGCGCGAATCTCAACGCGATCCTCGGCAAGGTTCGGCCGGGCGACATGGGCTTCGACGTCATCCACATGAACCTGCACAAGACGTTCTCGACGCCGCATGGCGGCGGCGGACCGGGCGCCGGCGCGGTCGGCGTGTCCGAGCGCCTGAAGCCGTTCATGCCGATTCCCGTCGTCGGCCTTGCCGACGACGGGCGCGAGGCGGGAGGCGGGAGGCGTGAGGCGCAACAAGCTGCGGCCGCATCGCCTCACGCCTCACGCCTCACGCCTCACGAACGCTATCGCTGGCTGACCGAGAATGATCTGCCGCAGACGATCGGCCGGCTGTCGGCATGGATGGGCAACGCCGGCGTGCTGCTGCGGGCTTACATCTACGCGCGTCTGCTCGGTCGCGATGGCATGCACCGCGTCGCCGAGTTCGCGACGCTGAACGCCAACTATCTCGCCGCGCGGCTCGCCGAGCGGGGCTTCGATCTGGCGTTTCCGAAACGGCGCGCGTCGCACGAATTCATCGTCACGCTGAAGAAGCAGAAGCAGGAGATCGAGCTGACGGCGACCGACGTCGCCAAGCGCCTGCTCGATCACGGCTTCCACGCACCGACGATCTATTTCCCGCTGCTCGTGCCGGAGTGCCTGCTGATCGAGCCGACCGAGTCGGAGGACCGCGAGACGCTCGATGCATTCGTCGACGCGCTGGCGGCGATCCGGGACGAGGCGAAGCAGGACATCGCCCGCGTCAAGGGCGCGCCGTACACGATGCCGGTGCGGCGGCTCGACGACGTGCGCGCCGCGCGCCAGCTCGATCTGCGCTACGTTGCCGGCGCCTGAGCGACCGGCCACGAAAAAGCCCGCCGGATCGGCGGGCTTTTTCAACGTACGGCAGATCGGATCGATGCGATCCGGTCGGAGCGCGGATTCACGCGGCCTTGAGCAGGCGTTCGTGCACCGTGGCGGCCGGCTTGCCGGCGCGTGCCGGATCGACCTGCAAAGGCAGGCGACGCTGTTGCGCGATCCGGCTGCGGGCCCGGTGGCGCTCGGCGAACATGTCGCTGATCGACAGGCCCAGCAGGCCGAGCGTGCACAGGCCGGTGCTGCAGATGATCAGACTGACGAAAGGAAGCATCTCCATGACTCGACTCCTTGTTATCTTGGCCGCGAAGGGGGATGGCCAAGGACATGGGCTTATTAAGGGCGTTTTGCTGCAATGCAACAACTGATATTTTTTGAAATTGTCGTTTAGATAATCTAAATAGAGGCGCGCCGGCCACGAATCGCGGGGGCGCTATTCTTCACGTTTCACGGCAAGCACTTACGGCGATAACATGGCGGACGGCATCAAGGGCTTCGCCCGACTGGTTCGGGCGACGCGGGTTTCCTACTGGGGCTTGGGCGCTGCGCTGCGCAGCGAAGAGGCGTTCCGCATGGAGGCGGGTCTGGCCGTGCTGCTGGCGCCCGCGGCGATCTGGTTCGGCCACGGCGGCGTCGAACGCGCGTTGCTGCTGCTGAGCCTGGTCATCGTGCTGATCACCGAACTGCTCAATACGGCGGTCGAAGTGGTCGTCGACCGGATCGGGCCCGAGTGGCACGAGCTGTCGGGACGCGCCAAGGACATCGGTTCGGCGGCCGTCCACCTGTCGTTGCTGCAGGTGCCGATGGTCTGGGGGCTGGTGCTGTTCGGCTGAGCCGGCGGCGCGTCCGCCCTTCATCAATCCATGGCGCACGCGCGACGTGCCCACGCAAGGAAATTCAATGTCTGCGTTGATCTGCGGTTCGATGGCCTACGACACCATCATGGTTTATTCCGGCCAGTTCAAGGACGCAATCCTGCCGGACAAGGTTCACATCCTGAACGTCTCGTTTCTGGTGCCGCAGCTGCGCCGCGATTTCGGCGGCACGGCCGGCAACATCGCCTACAACCTCAATCTGCTCGGCGAGAAGGCGCTGCCGATGGGCACCGTCGGCCACGATTTCGCCGCCTATGCACAGTGGTTCGACAAGAACGACATCGCCCGCGATTTCCTCAAGGTCGTGCCGGACATGTACACGGCGCAGGCGTACATCACGACCGATCTCGACGACAACCAGATCACCGCGTTTCATCCGGGTGCGATGGCGCAGGCCCATACGCAGGACGTTGCCGGCAGTGGCGTGAAGATCGGTTCGATCTCGGCCGAATCGCGCGAAGGCATGCTGCTGCACGCGCAGCAGTTCGCCGACGCCGGCGTGCCGTTCATCTTCGATCCCGGCCAGGGCATTCCGCTGTTCGACGGCGACGAATTCCGCGCGTTCATCGACAAGGCGAGCTATGTCGCCGTCAACGACTACGAGGCCGAAGTGCTGATGAAGCGCACCGGCTGGACGCTGGCACAGATCGCCGCGAAGGTCGACGCGCTGATCGTCACGCGCGGCGGCAAGGGTTCGGAGATTCACAGCGGCGGCCGGCAGATCGAGATTCCGTGCGCGAAAGCCCAGTCGCTGACCGATCCGACCGGCTGCGGCGACGCTTATCGCGGCGGCCTGCTGTACGGTCTGCTGCGCGGACTCGACTGGGAAACGACCGGCCGCGTCGCGTCGCTGATGGGCGCGTATTGCATCGAACGGCCCGGCACGCAGAATCACGGATTCACGATCGACGAGTTCAGGGCGCGCTTCAAGAAGGAATTCCGCAGCGAGCTGAACTGACGTCATCACACGTATCAGGGCTTTCGAAACCATGCTCCATCATCCGAACATCGATCCGGTCGCGCTCAAGCTCGGCCCGCTGTCCATCCACTGGTACGGTTTGATGTATCTGCTCGGCTTCTGGATCGCCTGGGGCATGGCGATCCGCCGCGCGCGGCTGCCGCATGTGGACTGGTCGCGCGACCGCATGGCGGACCTGCTGTTCTACGTGGTGATGGGCGTGATTCTCGGCGGGCGCATCGGCTACGTGCTGTTCTACGCGTACGATGCCGCCGGCCACTGGCTGCCGGCGTCCGATCCGCTGATGGTCGTTCGCGTCTGGCAGGGCGGCATGTCGTTTCACGGCGGCCTGATCGGCGTGCTGATCGCGATGGGTGTGTTCGCGCGCATGCAGAAGCTGACGTATTTCGAGGTCGCCGATTTCACCGCCGTGCTCGTGCCGATCGGCCTGTTCACCGGCCGCATCGGCAATTTCATCAACGGCGAGCTGTGGGGCAAGCCGACCGACCTGCCTTGGGGCATGGTATTCCCGACGACCGCGCCCGATCTGCTGCCGCGCCATCCGAGCATGCTGTACGAGGCGTTCCTCGAAGGGCTGGTGATGTTCGCGATCCTCTGGTTCGTCGGCAGGCGGCCGACGCCGCGCGGCCTGATCAGCGCACTGTTCCTGCTGTTGTACGGCACGTTCCGGTTCTGCATCGAATTCGTCCGCGTGCCGGACGCGCAGCTCGGCTATCTGCATTTCGGCTGGCTGACGCGCGGCCAGGAGCTGTGCATCCCGATGCTGCTCGGCGGTCTGGCGATCCTCGCGTGGTCGCTGCGCAAACAGGCCGCGGCGCCGGCCCGGAGCACGCCATGAAGCCGTATCACGATCTGCTGCGCCGCGTGCTCGACGAGGGCGTCGAACAGCACGACCGCACCGGCGTCGGCACGCTGGCGACGTTCGGCGGCCAGATGCGCTTCGATCTCGCCGACGGCTTCCCGGTCGTGACGACGAAGAAATTGCATTTG
The DNA here is from genome assembly GCA_035706385.1 of Solimonas sp. Classification (GTDB taxonomy): domain Bacteria; phylum Pseudomonadota; class Gammaproteobacteria; order Nevskiales; family Nevskiaceae; genus Solimonas. The sequence continues at coordinate 5,274 of DASSVA010000370.1, forward strand.
CGCTCGATCATCGTCGAGCTGCTCTGGTTCCTGCGCGGCGACACCAACGTGCGCTGGCTGCAGGAGCGCAAGGTGTCGATCTGGGACGAATGGGCCGACGAGCACGGCGACCTCGGTCCGGTCTACGGCAAGCAGTGGCGCGACTGGGTCACCGCCGACGGCCGCCACATCGACCAGATCAAACAGTTGATCGAGCTGATCAGGAAAGATCCGGCGTCGCGCCGTCAGCTGGTCAGCGCATGGAATCCGGGCGATCTGCCGAAGATGGCGCTCGCGCCATGCCACTGCCTGTTCCAGACCTCGGTGCTGAACGGCCGGCTCAACCTGCAGCTCTATCAGCGCTCGTGCGACATGTTCCTCGGCGTGCCGTTCAACATCGCCAGCTATGCGCTGCTGCTGCTGATGCTCGCGCAGCAATGCGAGCTCGAACCCGGCGTGTTCGTCTGGACCGGCGGCGACGTGCACATCTACAAGAACCATCTCGAACAGGTGCGGCTGCAGCTGACGCGCGAGCCGTATCCGCTGCCGAAGATGGTCATCAAGCGCAAGCCGGCTTCGATCGACCAGTACGAGCTCGACGATTTCGAGCTGGTCGGCTATCAGGCGCATCCGCACATCAAGGGCGAAGTCGCCGTCTGAGGAAACCTGCGCGGTCGCTGCGCAGCGTCCTGCGCTATTCGTCGTCCTGCGACTTGAACTGCGCCGGTTCCAGCCGATAACGATTCAGCAATTTGTAGAAATCGGTGCGGTTGCGGCGCGCCAGCCGCGCCGCGCGCGTGATGTTGCCGCCGGACAGTTCGAGCAGCTGGCGCAGGTAATTGCGCGCGAACTCGTCGCGCGCCTCGTCGAACGGCGGCAGGCCGTCGCGCACTTCGCCGAGGCATTTGCGGACCAGCGCGGCGCTGATCGTGCGGCCCGGCGCGAGCGCCGCGGTCTGCTCGACGACGTTGAACAGCTGGCGGACATTGCCCGGCCACGGCGCGGTCGCGAGCACGTCGAGCGCTTCCGGCGAATAGCGGCAGCGCGGCTGACCGTCGGCGGACAGCTGTTCGAGCCGGTGCATGACGAGCAGCGCGATGTCCTCGCGGCGCTGTTCGAGCGTCGGCAAGCGCAGGCGCACGACGTTGAGCCGGTAGAACAGGTCTTCGCGAAAACATCCGTCGGCGACGCGCGCTTCGAGATCGCAGTGCGTCGCCGACAACACGCGGACATTGACCGGAATCGTCCGCGTGTCGCCGACCGGACGCACTTCGCGCTCCTGCAGCACGCGCAGCAGCTTGACCTGCAGGCCGGCCGGCATGTCGCCGATTTCGTCGAGGAACACGGTGCCGCCGTGCGCGGCACGGAACAGGCCCGGATGATCGGTGTGCGCGCCGGTGAAGCTGCCTTTGCGATGGCCGAACAGTTCGGATTCGAGCAGCTCGGCCGGCACCGCGGTGCAGTTGATCGCGACGAACGGTGCCTGCCGGCGCGGGCTGCCGTCGTGCAGCGCGCGCGCCAGCACTTCCTTGCCGGTGCCGCTGGCGCCGGTGATCAGCACCGCCGATTCGGTGCGCGCGACGCGCTGCGCGTCTTCGAGCACCGCCTGCATCAGTGCGCTGCGCGTGACGATGCCGTTCGCCCAGCTCGGCACCGCGTCGTCGGCGCTTTCGACATGGCGCTCGATGCAGGTCACCAGCCGATCGCGGTCGACCGGCTTGGTCAAAAAGTCGACGGCGCCGGCATGCGTCGCGCGCACCGCGTCGGGAATGTCGCCGTGCGCGGAGAGGATCGCGACCGGCAGGCTCGGATGCCGGCTCTGGATGCGCGACAGCAGTTCGATGCCGTCGAGATCCGGCATGCGCAGGTCGGCGAGCACCATCCGCGGGCGGACGTCGTCGAGCCGTTGCAGCGCTTCGTCGCCGCTCGACGTCGCGATCACGCCGTAGCCTTCCGCTTCCAGGCGCAGGGTCAGCACCCGCAGCAGCTTCGGATCGTCGTCAACGAGCAGGATCTGGTTTCGCGGCATTCCCATTCTTGTCCAGGCTTCTTTCGATATCGACAATCTTGTCGAGTCTTTGTTGCAGATCGCGGACTTCGCTGCGGCAATCCTCGGCGGCGCCGCCGTTGCCGATCTCGGTCAGGCGCACGCGCGCGAGCGCCGCGTCTTCGCTGTTGCGGCTGTACGAAATCGCCGCGAGGCGGCGTCGCGCGGTATCGGGATCGAAGCCGCTGTGGCCGGGCAGGCTCTGCAACAGCGCGATTTTCAGCGCGGTGTCGCTGGAATCCTGGCGATGGCGGACGCTGCGCCACAGCGCTTCGCGCTTGCCCGGCTGGCTGCTCGCGATCGCGAACAGTTCGAGCGGCGTCTGCACGTCGTCAGACGGCCAGCGAAAGTTTTGCATCGTACCGCACGCCGAGAGCATCGACATGCTGAGGCAGAGGGCAGGGCCAGCGCAGGACAAAGCGCGCGCCGGGCCGGGCATCGCAGACTTCAACCTCGCCGCCATGTGCCTGCACCACCTCGCGCACGATCGACAGGCCGACGCCGGTGCCGCGGATGCCGCGCTCCTCGAGCTCGCTGCCGCGTACAAAGGGTTCGAAGATCCGTTTCTTTTCTTCATCCACAACTCCACGGCCGTAATCACGCACCGACAGTTCGCAATGGTTGTCGGGCGTCGCGGTTTCGATCTCGATCACGGTGCCTTGCGGCGCATGCTTGATCGCATTGGTCAGCAGGTTGTCGAGCGCCAGCCGCAGCTGCGAGCGCTGACCGAACATGCCGGCCGGCGACAGCCGCGATTCGACGCGCAACTGCCGCTGGCTCATCGGCAGCATGTGCAGCGTCAGCAACTCGTCGAGCAGTGAGTGCGGATCGAACCACTGGCGCTGCGCGTGCTTGCGCTCGGCGCGCCATTCCGCATATGCGAGAAGATTGGAGATCAGTGATTCGAGTTCGACGGTCGACTCGGCGAGGATGCCGGCGACTTCGCGCTGGCGCGGACTCAGCGCGCCGAGCGAACCCTCGTGCAGCAGGTCGGCGCCTTCGCGCAGGCTCGCGAGCGGCGTCTTCAGCTCGTGCGAAACCTGCCTGAGGAACTGGTCCTTGTCGGCTTCGAGCTGCGCGAGGCGCCGGCGCAGCCAGTCGAGCTGATCGCCGAGACGGCGCATCTCGCGCGGGAACGTGATGCGCACCGGATGCGAATAGCGGCCGTGTCCGAGCGCGGCGATCGTCCGGTACAGGTCGCGCAGCGGCCGCGTCACCGCGACCGAGCACAGCCAGGCGAGCAGCGCCGCGAGCGGGATCAGCGTCAATGCCGACAGCAGCATGTCGCGGCGCGCGTGGTCGCTGGCGCGGCGCACATGGGCGAGTCGTTCGTCGATGCGCCGCCGCGCGTTGTCGCGCATCATGTCGATCTGCGGCTCCAGCGCCTGGATACGCGCGACCGCCACCTGCATCGACTCGCTCTCGGACGTGCCGACCTGCCAGTCGAGCCGCGCATCGGCGAGGCCGTGGCGGATCGCCGACGCGCGCCGTGCGCTGTCGGCGTCGAGCTGATGCGCCTCGATGTCGCGGATCAGCCGATGCAGGCCGTTCCAGCGGCGCTCCGACAGCGACAGCAGCGCGCGATCCTGCAACGCGAGGTACTGGCGGATCGTGCGTTCGAGATTCTGCAACTCGTCGCGCATCTGGTTGCTGAGCTGCGACACCGCGACGCCCTGATCGATCAACAGCTCGGTCTGTTGCGTGACACGTTCGAGCGCGAGTTCGGCGAGCAGCAACGCGATCAGAAGCGGCAGCGCCGCGAGCACACATCCCGCGGCGACGAGGCCCGTCATGGTGTTGGGAATCCGAATGGCCATTCCCGTGATTGCGGTCCTTTCGCGACGGCTGCAGGCAACGATGAACAGACAATGTGCGGATCGCCGCTGAATTTTGGGTGAACCGTCGCCGCCTTCGTTTTTCATGCACGGCGAACTGTCGCGGCGCGGCGACGGCTGCGTGAATCCACGCGACTCGCTCGCGGGAGATTTGTATGCGATGCCGGTTCGCGCGTGCCTTATGGGCGAACGTCGATGTCGGCGATTTTGGCGAGGTTCGCGACTGCCGACCGGCGCACCGGAACGCTCGCGAATGCGGTCGGCGCTCGCCGCACTGTCGGCGGATGGCGACAGCGGCGAACGCCTGTCGCGTACGGCGTTTGACGGCATCGCGCGTTTGCGCTGTCGCCGATCGGCGACGCTTTTCGCTTCGCATCCCGTACGAAAATCCGTCCGCGGCCGCACGCAAAGCGGTAAGTCCTTGTTCGCGCGGCGATTGCGCGGCGATGGCATGGCCATTGCCGCTGCTCCTGTCGACGATCGCGATTTTCACGACGCGATCGCCGGGTGCCGGCTCGCCGGCACATGTCCATGCATGCACTGACGACAGGCAGGTGAACGATGAAAACTCCACCGCGACTTTTCCCGATGACGCAGGCACGCCTCGTCGTGCCGGTACTGATGGCCGGCGGCAGTGGTACGCGGCTGTGGCCGCTGTCGCGTGAACAGCATCCGAAACAGTTCCTGTCACTGCTCGGCCAGCAGAGCCTGTTCCAGGAGACCGCGCTGCGCACCGCGAAGATCGACGAGGCGACGAGTCCGGTCGTGATCGGCTCCGGCGCGCATCGTTTCGTGATCGCCGAACAGTTGCGGCAGGCGAACATCCGCGACGCGGCGATGCTGCTGGAGCCGGAAGGCCGCAACACCGCGCCGGCGGCGGCGGTCGCCGCGCATTTTGTCGCCGAGGAATTCGGCCCCGACGCGATCGTGTTCCTGATGGCGGCCGACCACGCGATCGGCGACCAGGCGGCGTTCGAAGCCGCGGTGCAGTCGGCGATCGACGCCGCGACGCAGGGCTACATCGTCACGTTCGGCATCACGCCGACGCGCCCCGAAACCGGCTTCGGTTATCTGAGGGTCAAGCCGGATTCGCGGCTCGGCATCGGCAACGCGCAGGAAGTCGAGCGCTTCATCGAGAAACCGACGCTCGATCGCGCGCGGCAGTTCATCGAGGAGGGCAACCATTACTGGAACGGCGGCATGTTCCTGTTCCGCTCGGGCCGCTTTCTCGCCGAACTGCGGCGCCTGGAACCGGAAACCTACATCCGTTCGCTCGAAGCGCTGCAGAAAGCCCGGCGCGAAGGCGACACGATCGCGCTCGACGGCAAGGCGTGGAAGGAATGCCGCAACGAGTCGGTCGACTACGCGGTGATGGAAAAGACCGAACAGCTCGCGCTGGTGCCGCTCGATGCCGGCTGGGACGACGTCGGCTCGTGGAGCTTCCTCGAACGGCTGCCGGCGAGCGACGCCGGCGACAACCGCGCGCGCGGCGACGTCGTGCTCGAGGATTCGCACAACAATCTCGTCCATTCGAGCGGCCGGCTGGTCGCGATGGTCGGCGTCGACGATCACGTCGTCGTCGAGACCGACGACGCGGTGCTGGTCGCACCGAAAGACCGCGTGCAGGACGTCAGGAAGATCGTGCAGAACCTCAAGCGCCGCAAGCGCGTCGAGGCCAATGCGCATCGCCGCGTCTACCGGCCGTGGGGCTATTACGAGACGGTCGCGCTCGGCGAGCGCTTCCAGGTCAAGCGCATCTCGGTCAAGCCCGGCGAGCGGCTCAGCCTGCAGATGCATTTCCATCGCGCCGAGCACTGGGTCGTCGTGCGCGGCACCGCGAAGGTCACCTGCAACGACAAGAACTTCTACATCTCGGAAGACCAGTCGACCTATATCCCGCTCGGCAACACGCATCGCCTGGAGAATCCCGGCAAGGTGCCGCTCGAACTGATCGAAGTGCAGAGCGGCTGCTATCTCGGCGAGGACGACATCGTGCGGATGAGCGATGCGTACGGTCGCGGCGAGACGCGCGACGCGCCAGCCAAGGCCGTCGCCTGAGGGCCGCCGATGAACGCGCCTCTCGACAGCGGTGATGTGATGACGATGCGTGGCCGGTCCACCGCGAAAGCGCGGCCGGCGCGTCTGCCGGCGTTCAAGGCCTATGACATCCGTGGTCGCGTGCCGCGCGAACTGAACCGGACGATGGCGTACCGGCTCGGTCTGGCGTATGCGACGCGCTATTCGTCGCGCCGCGTCGCGATCGGCCGCGACGTGCGCGAATCGAGTCCGATGCTCGCCGAGGCACTGGCGCTGGGCCTGTCGCGCGGCGGCGCCGAAGTGCTCGACATCGGCTTGTGCGGCACCGAGGAAGTCTATTTCGCGGCGTTCCAGGACGGCGTCGACGGCGGCATCATGGTCACCGCCTCGCACAATCCGATCGAGTACAACGGCTTCAAGCTGGTGCGCGACGGCGCGCGGCCGATCTCCGGCGACAGCGGCCTGCGCGAACTGGAGACGGCGGTCGCGCAGTCGACTGTGCGGCCGTCCGGCAAGGCGTCGGTGACACGGACTTCGTTTCGCGATGACTACGTCCGCCATCTGCTCGGCTATCTCGATCGCGCCGCGCTGAAACCGCTGAAGATCGCGGTCAATCCCGGCAACGGCGGCGCCGGCCTGATCGTCGACGCGCTCGCGCCGCATCTGCCATTCACGTTCGAGCGCCTGTACGCCGAGCCGGACGGCCGTTTCCCGAACGGCATTCCGAATCCGCTGCTGCCGGGCAACCGCATCGCGACGCGCGATTTCGTGCGCAGCCGCGACGCCGATTTCGGCATCGCCTGGGACGGCGATTTCGATCGCTGTTTCCTGTTCGACGAGCACGGCGACTTCATCGAGGGCTATTACATCGTCGGCCTGCTCGCCGAGGCGATGCTGCGTCGCGAACCCGGCGCCAGGATCATCCACGACCCGCGCCTGAGCTGGAACACGATCGACATGGTGACGGCGGCCGGCGGCGTGCCGGTGCAGAGCAAGACCGGCCACGCGTTCATCAAGGAGCGGATGCGCGCCGAGAACGCGATCTACGGCGGCGAAATGAGCGCGCACCACTATTTCCGCGATTTCGCGTACTGCGACAACGGCACGATCCCGTGGCTGCTGATCGCGCAGCTGATCAGCGAGAGCGGCCGCACGTTGTCGCAACTGGTCGCCGAGCGCATGCGCCGCTTTCCGGCGAGCGGCGAGATCAACCGCAAGGTCGCCGACATCGGCGCCGTGCTCGCCGACGTCGAGGCGCATTACGCGCCGGGCGCGCTGCGCACCGAGACCGTCGACGGCCTGTCGGTCGAATACGCGGACTGGCGTTTCAACCTGCGCGGCTCGAACACCGAGCCGGTGCTGCGCCTGAACGTCGAAAGCCGCGGCGACGACGCGCTGATGCGCGCGAAGACCGACGAGCTGCTGAACCGCATCGGCGGCAGCGAATGACGCGGACGAAATCCCCAAATCTCTCAACGCAACGGACGGAATCACGATCATGAACATCAGTATCTTCGGCATGGGTTACGTCGGCGCGGTATGCGCGGCCTGCTTCGCGGAGCGCGGCCACAAGGTGATCGGCGTCGATGTCTCGGACGACAAGCTGCGGCTGATCAACGCCGGAAAATCGCCGATCGTCGAACCGGGTCTCGAAGAACTGCTCGCCGCCGGCGTGAAGTCCGGCCATCTGCGCGCGACCGGCGCGACCGCCGAGGCGATCGCCGACAGCGAGATGTCGATGATCTGCGTCGGCACGCCGAGCAAGAAAAGCGGCGATCTCGATCTCGGCTACATCGAGACGGTGACGCGCGAGATCGGCGCGGCGCTGCGCGACAAGAAGGCGCGGCACACGATCGTCGTGCGCAGCACAGTGCTGCCGGGCACGGTCAACGGCCTGGTCGTGCCGCTGCTCGAAGAGGCGTCGGGAAAACTCGCCGGTGTCGATTTCGGCATCGCCGTCAATCCCGAATTCCTGCGCGAGAGCACGGCGATCCACGACTACAACCATCCGCCGATGACGGTGATCGGCGAGTGGGACAAGGCGTCCGGCGATCTGCTCGCATCGCTGTATCAGCACCTGCCGGCGCCGGTGATCCGCAAGTCGATCGAAGTCGCCGAGATGGTCAAGTACTCGTGCAACGTCTGGCACGCGACCAAGATCTCGTTCGCCAACGAGATCGGCAACATCGCCAAGGCGCTCGGCGTCGACGGCCGCCAGGTGATGGAAGTCGTCTGCCAGGACGCCAAGCTCAATCTGTCCGATTACTACCTGCGGCCAGGCTTCGCGTTCGGCGGTTCGTGCCTGCCGAAGGACGTGCGCGCGCTGACCTATCGCGCAACGCAGATGGACGTCGAGATTCCGCTGCTGAAGTCGCTGATGACGACCAATACCGTGCAGGTCAGGAA
>DASSVA010000371.1:0-5540 GCA_035706385.1 Solimonas sp.
CCACCACTTCCTGCGCAGCGCGTTCGCCGGAACGCAGGGCGCCGTCGAGATAGCCGTTCCAGATCGTCGCGGTTTCCGTGCCGGCCCAGTGCAGCCGGCCGATCGGCGCGCGCAGCGCTTCGCCGTAGTCGAGCCACACGCCGGGCGGGAAATAACCGGCGTAGCAGCCGCGCGTCCATTCCTCCGCCGCCCAGCTCTGCTCGATGTAATCGAGCGGCTGGCGCGCCGCGTCGCCGTAATAGCGGACGAAGCTGTCGATCGTGCCCTGCATGCGCTCGTCGCGTGTCTGGCGCAGCGCCTTGCGGCCGTCCTCGCCTTCGATGAAGCCCATCAGCACGCCGACGCTGGTGTCGGGCGGCGAGTTGTCGAACGTCAGCTTGACCGGCCCGGTGTCGCTGGTCGCCTGGCCGTTCAATCCGGCCTCGCGCCAGAACGGCGTCGGGTAGACGCATTGCACCTTGATCACGGTGCCCATCGGCATCCGCTGCGTCAGCTGATCGCGCAGGCCGTCGAGCGCCGGCGCGTAGCGGATGCGGCCGGCGAGCGTCGGCGGAATCGCGACGATCGCACGCTGTGCGCGCACGCTGAACCGCGCGCCGCGCACGACGACGCCGTCGTCGCCGTGCTCGATCCGCTCGACCGGTGCCTGCAGCAGCACGCGTTCGCCGAGTCCGGCGGCCATCGCCAATGCGATGCGCTGCGAGCCGCCGACGATCCGCGAATCCTGCGCGCCGCCGGCGGTGTTGATCAGGTTGTCGAGCGAGCCGGCGGAATGGATGTAGAACAGCACGTGCAGCAGCGACAGATCGCGCGGCTGCGCCGAGAACACCGATTCGATCGCGAGCTGCAGCAGCGCCTTGCCGTTCTTGCTGATGACGTTGGCGTCGATCCAGGTCTGGAACGTCTGGCTGTCCCATTCGACCGCTTTCGGCGCCGTCCACGGCGCGTCGAGCGGCACGTCGGCGGCCATGCCGTTGAGCCGGATGATCGCGATCTGCGCCTCGGCGGCGCCGACCAGCGCGCCCGGCGGAATGCGGCCGGAATATTCGCTGCGCCGCGCGTCGCGGAAATCGACGAGCTTGCCGTCGTTGTAGGTCTTGAACGTCGCCAGGCCGAGTTCGTCGATCAGCGCCAGCACGCGATCCTGCGTCGGCCCGACCCACTGGCCGCCGACTTCGACGATCGTGCCGGGCGTCGCGTTGCCGGCGGTCACCGCGTGGTTCAGCGTTCGGCCGCCGACGCGATCGCGTGCTTCGACGACGAGCACGTCATGACCGGCCGCGACCAGCGCACGCGCGGCGGCGAGGCCCGCGAAACCGGCGCCGACGATCACGACCTGCGTCGTGAAATCGCCGTGCGGCGCTGTGGATTGCGCGGCGTGTGCGGCGCTGATCGGACTGCTGTTGCCGCAGCCGGGCAGCAGCGCCGTGCCGAGCGCGGCGGCGCCGGTCAGGACCTGGCGGCGGGTGAGATCGGGGAATTCGGACATCGGCGGCTCCGGTCGCAACGCTTGCTTTTCAGTGGACGAGATCGGCCCAGACGGCGGTTTCGAGGTAATCGTTTTCGAGCGGATCGCGGCTGCCCGGCGCGAGCGCGGCACCGGTCGCGATCAATGCGTCGCGATCGGCATCGGCAGTGACCCACGGCGCGAGCGCGAGGAATTCCGGCACGTCGCCGACGTAGGCGCGGTAGGCCGGCGTGTCGCGCGCGTCGGAAAATTCGAGATTGCCGACGTAATGACGCGGCGTCGCGTCAGCGCCGCGCCGCGTGATCGCACTCTGGCCGTCGAACGGCAGATCGAGCAGATTGCCGACCAGATGCGCGGTGATGTTGTAGCGGAAACGCACGCCGGGTTCGGCCACCGTGCGCCACGTCGAGCCCATCCATTCCAGCGGCTGCCAGCCACCGTCGACGTAGCCGGCCCAGCGGCCGGGATTGGCTTCCGCTTGCACGACGACGTCGACGCCGAGCGCGTCCATGCAGCTCATGTAGCTCACCCGCAGATCGGCGCACGGCGCTAGCGCGTCGGGTCGCGATGCGAAGTCGTAGCCGAACTGGAAGGCCGGCAGCGAGGTCGCGAAGCCGAGATGAAAGCCTTCGATCGTCGTGCCGGCGGCGTTGCTGCGCGCCGCGTCGCCGCTCGCCGGACCTTCGTCGAGGCCGAGCACGGTCTTTTCGATCGCGGTCAGCGGCACCTTCTCGTTGCGGAACAGCAGGTTCGTCTCGCCGCGCGGCGCATCGGCGTCGACGTCGTGCGGGCCCCAGAGGAAGGTCGTGTTGGCGACGCGCGCGTCATCGGCGACGTAGACCTCGTCGACCGCCGGCAAGTCCGGATCGCGGAACGTCGCGACGTCGAGCGGCGCGCGCGACGCGTGGTAGCGCGCCTGGTTGTTCGACGCGACGACGTAGATTCCGTAATCGCGCGCGATGTCCGAGAACGTCTGCGAGAACGCGCGCGCGAACGTATCGGTTGCGGCGACGAATACCGCCTTGCGCGGATCGATCAGCGGGAAGCGCGCCTGATACGCGAGCACTTGCGGCAGGTACGCGGTGTTCAGCAGACCGAGCGCGCCGACGATGCCGAGCGGCACCGCATCGCCGAGCGGCGCACCGAGCGGCGTCTGCGCCTGCGCGCGCACCAGCGCGCCGCGCGAGCCGGTCGCGATCGTCATCAGGCCGGCGTCTTCGTTGAATACCGCGAGCGTCGGCCGCCCGGGTTTCATCACCGGCACGACGTGATCCTCGACGAGGCAGCGCATCTTGGTACGAAACGCCTCGTAACTGACGACGTGGCGGATCTCCTGCTTGTACTGCAGCGCGATCACGCGCAGCGCGCCGTGCGCGTCGGCATGGCCGGTTTCGGGCGCCCAGCGCGCCGGCCGCAGCGCGGCGCAAGTTTGTGCGTCGGGACGGTCGATCGCGGCCGGCGGCGTGGGCGCTTGCGCATCCGGCAGGCACGCGGGCGTGTCGGGCGCGCCGTCCGGCGCGGCATGCGCGATGTCCGCGCCGCGCAGTTGCTGCAATGCGCAGGCCGGGAAATTCGTGATCAGGCCGTCGACGCCGAGCGCGGCAACTGATTGCTGATCGGCGGCGCGGTCGACGGTGAACGGAATGACCGCCTTGTTCGCGGCATGCGCGGCATCGACGTAGGCCTGCCGGAACAGCGGCGCATCGTAATTCGGCGCGCTGATGTCGAAGCCGCTGGCGATGACGACGGTCAGATTGGCGAGCGCCGGTTCCAGGCTCGCCGTCGAGCTGAGGAACTGTGTCTTCAGCCGCGTTTCCATCTGCTTGACGACGGTCAGGCTGAGCGGCCAGAACGATTGCACGATCGCGCTGTCGGCCAGTCCGTACGTCTGCAGCAGCGGCACCAGCGCGCGGGCGACTTTCGTGCCGGTCGGATCGAAATTCGCTTCGCCGGGAATGTTCTTGATCTCGATCGACAGGCGCGGCGGGCAGGGCAGGGTGGCGTGCCAGTCGAGCACTTCGCGCAGCGTCGGCACGGTGACGCCGCGACCGCGCAACGGGTGCGTCGCGGCCTCCGACGGCGTCGTCACGCCCTCGCCGGGCACGAACCAGTACGCCGCGTCGCAGGCCTGGATGTCGCCGAGCGTCATCGAGCCGACCGTGCCGCTGCAATCGGTCGTGCGATCGACGCTGTCGTCGTGAATGACGACCAGTTCGCCGTCGGCCGTCAGCTGCGTGTCCATCTCCAGTTCGTCGACGCCGAGGCGAACCGCGTTGCGAAACGCCATCAGCGTGTTTTCCGGCGCGTACGCCGCGCCGCCGCGATGCGCGGAGATCACCGGGCTGCCGATCGCCGGGCAGCTCCGGCCATCGCTCGAATCCGGCATGCTGCTCGACGAGCATGCCGTCAGAACGCCGGCGATCGCGAGGATCGCCGCGCGAATGGACATGCGGGCTGCAGCCTGATTCATCGATGTCCCCCCGGACGAGCGTGCGCACGGAAAGTATCGTGTGCGCGGCCGTCTGTCGAAGGTGCGGCACATCCGTGCCGGCAAGACGATCCGGCGGTCCCCCGGGAATCGCCGGCGATGGCGGCTTGCGTGCGTGCCGGCGCTCGGCGACGATGGTCCGGCTCCGGGACGAGGGAAGATCAGCGATGAAATGGCGTGATGCGCGGCGCAGCGACAATGTCGTCAGCGGTCGGGGTGGCGGCGGCATGAAGCTCGGCATCGGCGGCATTGCCGTCGTCGTCGTGCTCGGCCTGCTGCTCGGCAAGAGTCCGCTGGAAATGCTTGGCCTCGTGCAGCAGATCGAACAGCAGTCGCCGGCGACGCAGCAAAGCGCCGCGCCGGACGACGAAACGACCGATTTCGTGCGCGCGATCCTCGGCGAGACCGAAGACGTCTGGAGCGAAATCTTCGAGCGCGCCGGCGGCCAGTACGTCGCGCCGAAACTGGTGCTGTTCTCCGGCAGCGTGCAGACCGCGTGCGGCGGCGCCACGTCGGCGTCCGGGCCGTTCTATTGCCCGGGCGACCGGCAGGTTTATCTCGACACCAGTTTCTTCGACGAAATGAAGGCGCGTCTCGGCGGCGGCGGCGACTTCGCGTACGCCTACGTCATCGCCCATGAAGTCGGCCATCACGTGCAGAACCTGACCGGCGTCTTCGATCGCGCGCGGCGCGCGCAGGCGCAGGGCGCGCAGATGGAAGGCGCGAGCGGCTTGTCGGTGCGTCAGGAATTGCAGGCCGACTGCTACGCCGGCGTCTGGGCGAACCGCGCGCAGGCGCGCCATCAATGGCTGGAGCAGGGCGACGTCGAGTCCGCGCTCAACACCGCGACCGCGATCGGCGACGACCGCCTGCAACAGCAGGCACAGGGTCAGGTCGTGCCGGATTCGTTCACCCACGGCAGCTCGGAACAACGCGTGCGCTGGTTCCGCGTCGGCTTCGACAGTGGAGAGGTCGCGCGCTGCGACACGTTCGCGGCGACGCAACTCTGAATTTGCGGGCTTCTCGATGCGGTGAGCGGCCAGTCACACGCGACTTCACGGCATCGCCACACGCCGCTGCGCGGCACTTCGAACCTGCGCAGGGCAGACTTCGCGATGACGGATTTGTTCGAGACTCCCTAGGGATGGCAGCGCATCACCAGCACTTCTCGACCGCCGCCGCCTCCGTCGAGCCCGCGGCGCCGCGCGTGCCGGCCTGATTGATCGTCAACGTGCCGCAGGCCGCGTCACGGTCGGCTTGCGCACTGCCGGGTTTCGGCGCGGCGCTCAGGGTGTATGTCGATTGCGTGAGGGAGGCGGCGACGATCGTGTAATCGTAATCCTTGCCGGTATTTTGGTCCGATTCGCAGTCGGTGTCCGGCAGCGTATTGGCCGTGCCAGCTACGTCTTCGTCGTAGCGCATGTTCGCTGTATAGAAGCGCTCCATGTACTGCGCGTAGTTGACGAGGCATGCCTGCGCCGCACGACGATGTGACTTCCCAACGGTCTTCATGTACGACGGATACGCGATCATCGCCAGGATGCTGATGATCACGACAACGACCATCAACTCGATCAGCGTGAA
>DASSVA010000372.1:0-8104 GCA_035706385.1 Solimonas sp.
CGGCGGCGATCTGGGTCGGCTCGCACGGCGGCATCGGGCAATTGCCGGCGTCGATCCCGCGCGTGCGGCTGATCGACTGGGAAATCGCCGCGATCGATTTCCGCCATGAAGGCCTGCTGATGGCGCCGGCGTTCGCGATCCCGCGCCTGCTCGCGCGCGTCGGCCTGAAATACGAAGACATCGCGCTGTGGGAATTGCACGAGGCGTTCTCGGCGCAGGTGCTGTTTCACATCAAGGCGATGCAGGATCGCGCGTTCCTGCGCGACAAGGCCGGCGTCGGCGCCGACCTCGGCCGCTTCCCGGACGAGCGCGTCAATCCGAACGGCGGCAGCGTCGCGCTCGGCCACCCGTTCGGCGCGACCGGCGCGCGCATCCTCAGCCAGGCGGTCAAGGAACTGGCGGCGATGCCGCCCGGCAGCTACGCGATCGTCAGCATCTGTGCCGATGGCGGCCAGGGCAGCGTCGCGCTGCTGCAGGCGGCCTGAGCGCGCGGCGCACATCGCCGGCGGCACATCGGCGCCGGTCACGATAGGCTGTCGCGCATCGTTTGCCGTAGAGTGCGCGCCCGCCCGCATGACGTCCGCCGTGAATCCCATCGAGACCGCTGTCCGCGACTGGCTGGCGACGATCGTCGTCGGCCTCAACCTGTGCCCGTTCGCCGCGCAGCCGATGCGCAGCGGCCGCGTGCGCGTGGTCGTCAGCGAGGCGCGCGACGAGCTGGAATTGCTGACCGATCTGCAGCTCGAACTGCAGAAGCTCGACGACAGCAAGGCGGCCGAGATCGAAACGACGCTGATCGCGATTCCGCACCTGCTCGCCGACTTCGCCGACTACAACGATTTCCTCGACCAGGCCGACGCGCTGCTCGATCGCTTCGAGTGGAGCGGCATCTACCAGATCGCGAGCTTTCATCCGCAGTACCAGTTCGCCGGCACGCTGCCGGACGATGTCGAGAATCTGACGAATCGCGCGCCGTATCCGCTGCTGCATCTGCTGCGCGAAGACAGCGTCGAGGCGGCGATCGCCACGCATCCCGATGTCGACGCGATTCCCGACGACAACATTCGCCGCATGCGCGAGATGGGCGACGCCGAACGCGCGCAGCGCTTCGCGTATCTGCTGCGCAGGCCGGAGCACTGAACGATGGCGAAGCCGCGGCTGGAATTCGAATTCGACGGGCCGAGCAAATCGCAGCTCAAGCGCGAGGCGCAGGAACTGCTGGCGATCGGCAACGACCTGCTGGCGCTGCCCGACGAGCAGCTCGATGTCATCGACATGGATGATCGCCTGCGCGACGGCCTGCGCACCTGGCGGCGGATCGGCTCGCACGAGGCGCGTCGCCGCCAGGGCCAGTACGTCGGCAAGCTCCTGCGCGAATCCGATCCGGACGCGCTGCGCGTCGCGATCGCCGCGTACTGGCGCTCGCGCGAGCGCGCGCAGCAGGATGCCGAGCGCTGGCGTGATCGCCTGCTCGCCGACGACGGCGCCGTCACCGAATGGATCGCGCTGCATCCGCACGTCGTCGTGCAGCCGCTGCGCACGCTGATCCGCAACGCACGCCGCGAACGCGCGGCGCTGGAAGCCGCGGCGGCCGAAAATCCCGATGCCGGCCCCGCGAAGAACACCTCGCCGTACTTTCGCGAGCTGCTGATCGCGGTACGCGACACGCTGCAGGACGCCGGCCGAAGCGGATCGCCGTAGGCGTCATGCCGTTCATTGCACCCGCCACATTGATCGTCTCGCCGCGGCTGAGCATCGCGCTGACCGAGATCGAGCTGACTGCGATCCGCGCGCAGGGCGCCGGCGGCCAGAAGGTCAACAAGACCTCGTCGGCGGTGCAGCTGCGTTTCGACGTCGGCGCCTCGTCGCTGCCGGACGACGTGAAAGCGCGGCTGCTCGAACGCGGCGACCGGCGCATCAGCGGCGACGGCGTGATCGTCATCAAGGCCCAGCAGCATCGCAAACAGGAACAGAATCTCGACGCCGCGCTCGAACGGCTGCGGCTGCTGATCGCCGCGGCCGAAGCGGCGCCACGCGTGCGTCGCGCGACAAGACCGAGCAAGGCCGCGAAACGACGCCGCACCGACGACAAGACGCACCGCGGCCGGATCAAGGCGTTGCGCGGCGCGGTCGACGATTAACGCTCAGCGTAGCGGCGTCGCCACCGGCAGCAGCGGAATGCGCGCGACGTTCGCGTAAGGCGACGCGATGTTCTGCGGTTTCGCAGTCGGCACGATGAACTGCCACTGCTCGCCGTCCACCTCGGTCGCCGTCAGCGGCGTGAACAGATTGTCGCTGTCCTGCGTGACGAAGAAATGCAGGCCGTTGCTCGCATACGCGCCCTGCCGGTCAGCGCAGCCGAGATCGCCATATTGCAGCGCGCGGTTGCCGGTGCGCGCACGCGCCGCGGCGACGTAGGCGTCCTTGACCTTGTCGCTGTCGGAATTGTCGCCGGGCCATGGCCGCTGCACCGGATCGTCGCCGGTGCCGTCGTCGAGGCAGGCATCGTCGCGGTAATACGGCACGACCAGCGGATTGGTCAGCGACGTCGCGCCGCGCAGCACGAAGGTATAGACCAGCGAACCGCTGTCGCCCTTGCCGGAGACCTGTTCCCAGTTGTCGAACGCCAGAGGCAGATTGAATGCCGGGTCGGTGACGTCGACGAACGCCGGGCAGCGGCCCTGCGAGTTCGGCGGCACCAGGCCGCCGTCGTCGAACGACGGACATTGCCCGAACAGCGGCATGAAGCCGTCGACATTGCCGATGTCGTCGTTGACACCGTCGATCGGCACGCCCTGCGGTCGCAGCAGTGTGAAGTAGCGGCCGCCCGGCACACCGGCGGCGGCTTCCTCCGGCGTCGGCACCATCGCCGAGCGGTTGTAGTCCCACGAGGTGTACAGGCCGTCCGGCGGAATCGGATGGACGCGCAGACGATAGCGGTAGGCGATCGCGTCGCGGTAGAACGTTTCGGTCTTGGTGACGTTGGTGCCGGAATCGGCGCCCCAGACTTCGCGGATGCAGCGCACCGGGCCGCAGCGTTCGCCGAGCAGGCTGGCGTTGGCCTCCCAATTGACCTGTTCGTCCTCGAAGCCGACCAGCGAAATCACCGAATCCGGCGACTGCTGGAAGGCGCGGCCTTTCCAGCGGTCGATCAGATCGGGTCCGTAGCCGCTGCCGTCGGGTTTTTTCACGTGCAGCTCGCGCACCATCCAGCGTCCGCTCGCGCGCCAGCGATAGGTGTCAGTCGTGACGGTCACGCCGTCGCGCGCGAAACGGTCGGTCGACGCGCAGCGATAGCCGCCGGCCGCCGCATCGGCGACGCAGTTGCGGGCGTCGCCGTGATAGTCGGAGAGCTGCGCGACGCAGACCGGGCCGGTGAGGTTCGCACCGTAGTTGGTGTTGCTGGTGCCGAGCTTCTGCGGATCGTCGTCGGCGAAGCGATAGCGGTCGATCCACTGGTCGGCGTCGGCGTCGCGCTGGTAATGCACGTAGTGCGACCGGCCGCGGAATGCCGAACCGCCGGCCTTGCGAAACAGGTAGACGTAGCGCTGCGCGGCCGGCGCCAGCAGATCGACCAGCGCCACCTGCTGCACCGGCGCATCGGCGGCGATGCCGGCCGGTCGCGCGCCGGCCGGCGCCTGCACGCCGGCATCGCGCGCCATGAACACGATCTCGTCGTCGGCGTCGAGGCCCGGCACCGGGTCCTGCGTCGGCGATGCGACGCCCTGATTGACGCCGTCGTCCCGGCCGTTGCGGTCGTAAGTCTTCTCGCAGCTGCCTTGCGTCATTCCCCAGCTTTCCGGATCCCAGACATAGCTGAGCTCCTGGTCGGTGCCCGAATAGATCGAAAACGTGCTGTTGCCGTTGGCGAGGAAATACGGAAAGCGTTCGTCGACCTGCACCGGGATTTCGGTCCAGGCGCCGTCGCGCCACGCGTAGGCGGCGATCTCGTCGACCGGGATGCCGGCGGTCGCCGGCAGACCCGGCAGCGGATACAGCAGCGTGCCGTTGTGCGCGTCGCGCACGGCGTTGCTGCCCGGGACGAGTTTGTCGAGCAGCGCGATGACGGGATCGCAGACCGCGTCGAGCGGCGACGGGCATTGCGCGAGATAGGCGCCCGACGGATACACGCGCGGCAGACCGGCGGCGGCCGGCACCGACCAGCCGGGCAGCTGGCCGCCCTGCACGACGACCGCTTCGACGTCGCGACGCGCCGAGAGCGTCTGCAGCACGACGGCCGGCACACCGTCGTTGAGACCGATCAGCTGTTCAATGCCGGCCGCGCCGCCGAGCGCGGCGAGATTGGTGCCCAGATGCGCGAGCGCGTTCTGCAACGCCGTGCCGGCGCCGCCGGCGTCGCCATTGAGCAGCGCCGTGATCAGTACGTGATCGTCGGCCGTGAACTGCGCCAGCGCACCGAGCAGTCCGTCGCCGTAACCGGCGTCGGCCGGCGGCTCGTCCGGCGGCGTGCTGCCGTCGTCGTCATCGTCGATCGTGCCGGTCGCCTGCGCGCGCGCCAGCACCGCGTGGCGCGGCGCCGACAGTTGCAGGCTCAGCGTCTCGCCGGCTTCCGGTTCGCCGTCGTCGTGCAGCGGTACGCGGATCGTCGCCGTCGTCGTGCCGGGCGCGAGTTGCTGCGTGCCGGAAACCGCGTCGTAGTCCTGCCCGCCGGTCGCGGTGCCGTCTGCCGTCCGGTAATCGAACTGCACGGTCTGCGCCGACGCCGCCGACAGGCTGACGACGAACTGCAGCGTGCCGTCCGCTTCGCCGGCATGCGCATCGGCGACGCTGAGCGCGGGCGCGGCGTTGACGGTGATCGTGACCGTGTCGGCCGGCGAGGTGGCGCCGGCGTCGTCGCGGACCTGAAGCGCGAACTGCAGCGCGCTCGTCGCCGGCAATGTCGGCGCGACGAAGCTCGGCGTCGCGCTCGCGGCATCGTCGAGCGCGACCGCCGGCCCGCCGGTCTGCGTCCAGACGTACGCGACGATGCGACCGTCGGCGTCGCTGCCGTGGCCGTCGAGCACCACGGTCTCGCCGTCGTCGGCGCGACGGTCGGCGCCGGCGTCGGCGACCGGCGCCTGGTTGGCGGCCGACGCGGCGTTGACGGTCACGTTGACGCTGTCGCTGCCGGTCGCTCCCTCGTCGTCGGTCGCGCTGAACGTGAAGCGCAGCGTCTGCGTCGTCGTCAGCGCCGGCGCGACGAATTGCGCCGTTGCGCGGTCTGCATCCTGCAGTTCGACGGCGGGACCGTCGGTCTGCGTCCAGGCATACGTTGCGATCGTGCCGTCGTCGTCGTGCGCCGTGCCGCTCAGGCTCACGCTGTCGCCGGCGGCGACGCTGCGGTCGGCGCCGGCATCGACCTGCGGCGCGCGATTGCCGGGCACGTCGATCACGTCGACGGCGACGCTGTCGCGCGCCTGCGCGCCGGCGTCGTCGGTCACTGTCAGTTCGAAGCGCAGGCTGGTCGCGGCATTGACGTCGGGTGCGACGAAACGCGCCTGCGCGCCGTCGGCAGGGTCGAGCGCGACGGCCGGGCCGGCGGTCTGCACCCAGCGGTACGCGACGATCTGTCCGTCGACGTCGCTACTGGCAGCGCCGTCGAGGATGACGGCCGTCCGCTCCGGCACGCGCTGGTCGTCGCCGGCGCGCGCGACCGGCGCCTGATTGACCGGATCGTCGCCGCTGCCGTCCAGTTGCGAACGGTCATCGCCACACGCCGACAGCGCGAGCACGCCGACCAGCGCCAGCCATGGCGCGATTCCGGATTTGCAATGCATGTGGTCGCTCTCCCGATGCGACGTTGCGCCGTTGCGGCGCCGATGACACGGCAGCCCGTTGCGGCGCCGGAGTCCCCCGACGACCGTCACCGCAACAGGTGCCGTTGCGTCGATTGTCCCGACGCCGCACCGCCGAGTCTTGACGAAGCCTGCCTCGCGATTAGGAAATCGCGCCATCGCCCGACGCCGGCGGGAACTCCGGCGGCCGCGCCGGCGTCTTCTTTTGCCGGGAAGGAAAACCAGGAGCGCTTCATGGACGACCGCGACGAACGAGACGACGAACGCTTCGTCATCGAAGTCGAGACCCTGCTGGGCAGCAAGCTCGATCCGGCGCGGCGCGCCGAAGTGCTGCGCGGCCATGCGCACGGCGAATCGGCCGCAGCGCTCGCCGAACGGATCGAAAGCCTCGACGTCGCGCGCCAGGCGCTCAACGATCCGGACGCGCCGCTGTATCCGCCGGCGACGCGTCCGGACGACGACGATCCGCGGCAGTTCGCGAAGCCCGACACGCCGCGCCGCTGATCGCAGCGCGCCCGCGGTTCGCGCCGCGACAGCCGCTTTGCCTCGCTCCGGCGCTGCGCTTACAGTGGCCGCGAAGCGCAGTCCCGTCGCCCGGCCGTCGTCTGGAGCCCTCATGTCGCTGAAGCCGCTGAGCCCGCTGGACCAGATGTTCCTGCTGCTGGAGCGCCGCACGCAGGCGATGCACGTCGGCGGCCTGGAACTGCTGACGCCGCCGAAAAACGCGAAGGCCGGCTGGCTCGCCAGACAGCTCGCGCATCTGCGCGAGGCGACGCAGCCGAAGGCGCCGTTCAATCAGCGCCTGACGCGCAGGCTCGGCAGCTGGCACTGGGTCGAGGACGAACGTTTCGATCTCGGCGCGCACCTGCACCATCACGCGCTGCCGCAACCCGGTCGCATCCGCGAACTGCTCGCGCTGGTCTCGGAACTGCACGCCGTGCCGCTCGACCGCGCGCGGCCGCTGTGGGAATTCCACGTCATCGAAGGGCTCGAGGACGGCCGCTTCGCGATCTACGCGAAGATTCACCACGCGATGGTCGACGGCATCGCCGCGATGCGCATGCTGCGCAAGGCGCTCAGCGAGGACGCCGGCGCCGACACGCCGCCGCCGTGGACGATCGCGCGCCGCAAGCGGTCCGACGACGACGCGCCGCCGCAGGGCGCGCTGTCGAACACGGCGCTGCTGATGGCCAATCTTCGCGAGCAGGCGGCGAGCCTGCCGGCGGTGTCGCGTGAGCTGTATCGCGCGATCCGCGAAGGCCGCGACAATCCCGATCACGTCTCGGCGTTCCAGGCGCCGCGCTGCATTCTCAACCAGCGCATCTCGTCGGCGCGCCGCTTCGCCGCGCAGTCGTACGATCTGCCGCGCATCCGCGCGATCGGCAAGGCACATCGCGTCACGGTCAACACCATCGTGCTGGCGATGTGCGGCTCGGCGCTGCGCCGCTATCTGCTCGATCTCGACGCGCTGCCGGCGAAACCGTTGATCGCGATGGTGCCGCTGTCGCTGCGCCGCGACGATTCCGATGAAGGCAACCAGATCGCGATGATCCTCGCCCGGCTCGGCACCGATCTCGCCGATCCGCTCGAACGGCTCGCGCAGGTCCAGCGTTCGGTCGAGGACGCGCGTTCGCGCTGCGCGCGCATGGGGCCGACCGCGACCGTCAACTACGTCGCGACCGTGATGGCGCCGGCCGGCATCAACATCGCGACCGGCATCGCGCCGCGCTGGCAATCGTTCAACGTCATCATCTCCAACGTGCCGGGTCCGAAGCGTCCGCTGCACTGGAACGGCGCGCGCCTCGACGGCATGTATCCGGTGTCGATCATCACCAGCGGCCTGGCGTTGAACATCACGCTGACCAGTTACGTCGACAAGCTGGAATTCGGCGTCATCGCCTGCCCGCGCGCGTTGCCGCATGTGCAGCGCCTGCTCGATTATTTCGAGCAGGGCCTGGCCGAACTCGAAACGCCGGCGGCAGCACCCGCCGCGGCCGCCGTCGCCGAGAAACCTCCCACCCGCAAACGCATCAGGAAGACCGCATGAGCAACCACTACCACGATCCCGGCGACCTGACGCAGCTCAAGCGCATGCACGAGTTGGCGCCGACCGAATTCGACGCCTGGCTCAACTTCGACAAGATCGTCGGCCGTACCGACGGTGCGATCCCGCACAAGTATCGCGAGCTGATGGCGATCGCCGTCGCGCTGACGACGCAGTGTCCGTACTGCATCGAAGTGCACACGCGCGCCGCCAAGCGCGCCGGCGCGAGCGCGGC
Organism: Solimonas sp.; assembly: GCA_035706385.1. Classification (GTDB taxonomy): domain Bacteria; phylum Pseudomonadota; class Gammaproteobacteria; order Nevskiales; family Nevskiaceae; genus Solimonas. The sequence continues at coordinate 8,075 of DASSVA010000372.1, forward strand.
CGAGCTGTCGGAGACGACGTTCATCGCCGC
>DASSVA010000373.1:0-3959 GCA_035706385.1 Solimonas sp.
CCTATGACGATCAACTTAAATAAGAAGTCCGGCAAGATAACTGCTGACGATGGAACGGAGCTTCTGTTTCAGGGAAGGAAGCTCCACATCTCTGCTGACGAGAAGAGCGCGGCAGTCACATTCCAGATACTGGGAGACGGAACGAGCCTAGTTATTTACAACGACCTTCAACGCCAAGGCTTCTCGACTAATGACGCTACGCGCCTGATGGGACGGGTAAAGAAAATCCTCGAAGAGATGGGTTTCACGTTGGACGTCGTGTAGCCCACGTAGGTCGCATAGAGCGAAGCGAAATGCGACGGTCGCGTGCTCCGTCATGGTGAAATCGGTTTTCGCTACGCTCTACCCGACCTGCGAGCTCGGTTCGCGGCACGGCTGAGCCGGGACGCCGCCGCTCTGCTAGTGTCACGGCTTCTCTGCATGGATTCTCACGGGACATGACGAAACCGGCGGCCGCGTGGCTGCGCAGCGAGTTGCCCGAACTGGAACGCGCCGGCATCGTCGATGCCGCGACCGCGGCGCGTTTGCGCGCGCATTACCGGGCGGCGGCGGACGATGGCGGTTTCGCGCTCGGGCTGTCCGGCATCCTCGGTGCGCTGCTGGTCGGTCTCGGCGTCATTCTGCTGATCGCGTACAACTGGGACAGCTGGGGTCGCGGGCTGCGCTTGTCGATCGCGGCGCTGCCGCTGATCGCCGGCCAGCTCGCGTGCGTCGTCGCGTTGCGTCGCACGCCGCCGTCGCGCACGTGGCGCGAGAGCGCGGCGGTGTTCGCGGCGCTGGCGTTCGCCGGCGCGCTGGCGCTGGTTTCGCAGATCTTCCAGTTCGGCGGCGATCTCGACCGCTACCTGCTGACGTGCGCGCTGGTCGGTCTGCCGCTGCTGTACGCGCTCGATTCGAGCGTGCTCGCGGTGCTGGTCGCGGCCGCGTTCACCGGCTGGGTCGGCGCACAGCCGGATGCGCGGCGCGAGCCGCTGCTCGTGCTGCTCGCGTTCGCCAGCCTGGTGCCGCACGTCGTCGCGGCATGGCGCGAGAACCCGCATTCGTGGCGCAGCAGCTGGTTGCTCGGCTGGTTGTTGCCGCTGTGCCTGATCGCGCTGAGCCTGACGATCCCGTCGATGCGTGACGTCGCGGCGGTCTGGTTCAGCGCCTGGGCGTTGCTGCTGATCCAGATCGACCGCGAGATCGGCGGCGATGCCGCGCTGTTGCGCCGACCGCTGCGCGTCTACGGCGAACTCGGCTGGGCGCTGTTCGCGCTGGCGGCGACGTTCCCGGATTTCTGGGAGCCGCACGGCTTCGTGCGCGTCGCCGGCGGCAGCCTCTGGCACGCGCATGCGGTCGCGATCCTGGTGCTGCTGCTGGCGTTGGCGCTGACCGCGCGCGCGGCGTGGCGGCGGCAGTGGCTGCTGACCGCGCTCGCGGTGCCGACACTGGTGATCGCCGTTGCGCAGGCGATCGCGGTGAAATGGCCGCCGAACGCGATGGCGCTGCTGTTCAACGCCTACGTATTGGCGATCGGCATCGCCGTCATTGCCGACGGCATCCGCGGCCAGCGGCTGCGCGAGGCGAGCAGCGGCCTGACGCTGATCGCGGTGCTCGTGCTGCTGCGCTTCTTCGGCGGCGAATGGTCGTTCGTCGTGCGCGGCATCGCGTTCGTGATCGTCGGTCTGGCGTTTCTCGCCGCGAACGTCTGGCTGCGGCGCAAGGTGCGCGCATGACGGCGCCGCGCATCGGCTGGCTGTTGCTGGCGCTGGCGATCGTCCTGCAATGGGCGCTGCCGGCGAGCCTCGCCGCGCGCAGCGAATACGTGCTGCGCCACGGCGCGCGCTATTACCTGCGGACGGCGCCGGTCGATCCGCTCGACGCGTTCCGTGGCCGCTACGTGGCGCTGCGCTTCGCCGATGTCGAGGTACGCCTGCCGGCGGGTACCGACTGGCGCGCCGGCATGCGCGTCGCGGTGCCGCTGTCGACCGGCGCCGATCGCTTCGCGCGATTCGGCGTGCCGTCGCCGACTGCGCCGGCGCGCGGCGACTTCATCATCGCCACGCTCGGCAGCGTCGGTCTTGATGGCCGCGCGACGCTGGTGTTGCCGTTCGACCGTTATTACCTCAACGAACGGCTGGCGCCGGCCGCCGAGCGCGCGTATCGCGAGGTCAGCAACAGTCCGGCACCGGCGTACGTGTCGATCCGCGTGCGCGACGGCGCCGCCGTGCTCGAACAGTTGTTCATCGACAATCAGACGGTGCAGCGTTATCTCGCGCGTACGCCGCGCTGATGCGTGCGGCGTCGATCAGGCGCCGTCGCCGCTTTGCTGCACGGCCAGCGCGTACAGTTCCTTCTTGCGCGCGCCGCTGATTTCGGCGGCGAGCCGCGCCGCGCTCGACGCCGGCAGGCTGCCGAGCAGGATGCGCAGCACGCGCTCGCCTTCGGCCTGACGTTCGTCGGCGTCCGCCGACGCGCCGCCGACGATCAGCACGAACTCGCCGCGCTGGCGGTTGTCGTCGGCCTGCAGCCAGGCCGCGACGTCGGCCGCGCTGGTCGTGACGCTTTCCTCGTAGAGCTTGGTCAGCTCGCGTGCGACGCACAGCGGCCGCGCCGAACCGAGCACTGCGACGATGTCGTTCACGCAATCGACGATGCGATGGCTCGATTCGTAGACGATCAGCGTCCGCGTCTCGGCCGCGAGCGCGGCGAGCCGCTCGCGCCGCGCCGCCGCCTTGGCCGGCTGAAAACCTTCGAACACGAAGCGATCGCACGGCAGGCCAACGACCGACAGCGCCGCGATCGCCGCGCACGGACCGGGAATCGCGACGACCGGCACGCCGGCGCCGCGCGCCGCGCGGACCAGCGCGAATCCCGGGTCGGAGACCAGCGGCGTGCCGGCGTCGGACACCAGCGCCAGCGCATCGCCGCCACGCAGGCGCTCGACGAGCCGCGCGCAGATGTCGTCCTCGTTGTGCTCGTGGACCGCGATCAGCGGTTTGCGGATGCCGAAATGCGTCAGCAGATGCGTGGTCGTGCGCGTGTCCTCGGCGCAGATCGCGGCGACGCTTTCGAGCACCGCCTGCGCGCGCGGCGTCAGATCGCCGAGATTGCCGATCGGCGTGGCGACGACGTACAGATGGCCGGCGGCGATGGCGGTGCTCATCGACGATGCGTCGCGGGTTCGCCCTCACCCCACCATACGCTCCGCGTGCGGTCCCGCTCTCTCCCGCTGCGCGGGCGAGGGACGTGGGTCGGCCTGCGGCCGGAATACATGCGAGGGCGTGTCATACTGCGCATTATGGTGCTGAAACCGTCGCTGCCCAAAGTCCTGCTGGTGCTGTTGCCGGCGCTGCTGTATGCATGCGCGACGCCGCCGCAGCGGCCCGAGCGGCCGCCACCGCCGGCGCCGGCAGCGGAGACGCCGCCGGTCAGCCACGGCAATGCCTGGCCGGGCAACACGACGACGTTCGCCACGCGCGGACCGACGCGCATCGCGCTGCTGCTGCCGCTCAGCGGCACGTTCTCGTCGACCGCCGAATCGGTGCGCGACGGTTTTCTCAGCGCGTATTTCGCCGATGCCACGCATCCGCCGCTGCACGTCTACGACGTCGGTCCGACACTCGACAGCCTGCGCGCCGCGTACCAGACCGCGCTGCAGGACGGCGCGAGCTTCATCGTCGGGCCGTTGCGCAAGGAATACGTCGCGCAGCTTGCGGCGTTCGCGCCGCCGGTGCCGGTGCTCGGACTCAATTATCTCGACAGCAGCGCGGCGACGTCCGCCAACGTCCTGCAGTTCGGTCTGGCGCCGGACGACGAAGCGCGGTCGGCGGCCGAGCAGGCGAGCGCGGCGGGCCTGCATCGCGCCGCGGCGCTGGTGCCCGATGCCGACTGGGGCGGCCGCGCGCTGAGCGCGTTCGACGAAGCGCTGCGCGCGAACGGCGGCGCCGTGGTCAGTGCGCAGCGCTATTCGCAAAGTC
>DASSVA010000374.1:0-2709 GCA_035706385.1 Solimonas sp.
TCCGGGACTGTTCGGCACGACGCCGTGGATCGACTTCGACAAGGACTACACCGCGATCGTGCTGATCAACGGCACGCCCGACGCGGGCCTGGCGATGTTCAACGACGCGCGCGCCGACATCCTCGCGCAGATCAACGGCGAGTAGCGCAAGACGCGCTGGCGTGCGCGGCGGCGGCGTTCAGTGCGTCGGCGCGTGGCTGCGCCACTCGCGGATTTGTTCGTGATGGCGCTGCGCCTGCGCGTATTGGCGTTCGAGCAGCGCATGGACCGCCGGCGGCGTGTCTTCATGCACCGCGTTCGCGAACCGATATTCGGCCTCGTCCTCGTCGCGCTCCGCCTCGTCGAGGATCAGCCGTTCGTCGCGGCCCAGCGCGGTCGCCTTCAGGTGCATCCAGGTGCGATGCACGGTGTGGCCGAACGTGCCGATCTCCTTCGGCTGGCCGCCGAGCTCGCGCACTGCCTGTTGCAGCTCGCCGGCCGTATCGCCGAAGAAGCGGGCGTAATCGAACAGCGCAGACTTCAGTTCCGCGTGATGCGCTTCCTCGGCGGCCGCGCACAGACCGCGCTCGCTGTTCTTGGACATGACGATCAGCTTGTTCAGCATTTCGATGGTATCGACCGTGTTCATGGCGTTTCTCCTCGTGCAGCCGGACACAAGCCGGGCCTGAGGTGCCATGACGAGCCGCGATCGACCGAAACGCGTTGCGGACGGGTCCGGCATCGCAGGGGCGGCTGATCGAGCCTAGCGCGCGCAGCCGCACGCGCAAGTGCATTTCGTCGGCTGGCAGGCCGCATACTCCAGCACCCGCATGCAAACCTCGAACGACAAAGCGAAAAGGCCGGCGATGCGCGACGGCGTCGGCGCCAGCTCGATCCATCTGCCGGCCGGCGACTGGCCGCGCCTGCTCGATTTCCTCGCCGAGCGTTTCGCGGAAATCGGCCGCGATGCCTGGCATTCGCGGATGCAGCGCGGCCTGGTGCTCGACGCCGACGCCCGGCCGCTGGCGCCGGACAGCGCGTACCGGCCCGGCATCACGATTCACTACTACCGCGAACTCGCCGACGAGCCGGAGATCCCGTTCGACGCCGCGATCATCCATCGCGACGCGCACCTGCTGATCGTCGACAAACCGCATTTCCTGCCGGTGATCCCGTCCGGTCGTTTCCTGCAACAGACCCTGCTGGTCCGGCTGCGCCGCGAACTCGGCAGCGACGCGCTCGCGCCGCTGCATCGCATCGATGCCGGCACCGCCGGCCTCGTCGCGTTCTCGCTCGACGCCGCGACACGCGGCCGCTATCAATCGCTGTTCGCGCGACGCGCGATCGAAAAGCGCTACGAAGCGCTGGCGCCGCGCGTCGACGACCTGCGCTTCCCGTTCACGCGCCGCAGCCGTCTGGTGCGCGGCGAACCGTTCCATCGCAGCGCCGAAGTCGACGGCGACGCCAACAGCGAGACCGTGTTCGAGTCGATGACGCCGCATGGCGAACACGGCCTGTACCGCCTGCGGCCGCTGACCGGCCGCAAGCATCAACTGCGCGTGCACATGGCGGCGATCGGCGCGCCGATCGTCAACGACCCCTTGTATCCGCATCTGCGCGACGAACCGGCCGGCGATTATTCGCGACCGCTGAAACTGCTTGCGCGGTCGCTGGCGTTCGACGATCCGTTGAGCGGCGAGCGGCGTGTGTTCGAGAGTCGGCGCGAGTTGTGAGGGCGTAGGTCGGCTGTCGATCAGGAGGTACTTGATCGGGCTTTTGTTTCGCCCTGAGGGGCGACCTACTTTTCTTTGCACAAGCAAAGAAAAGTAAGGCGCGCCGCAGCGCGAAACGAAAGGCGAGATCAGCAAGCGATGCCCGCGTCGCCGATAGCTCTGGATTACTCGCTGCGCTCGCCCTGCGGGCGTTCGATGCAAGCATCGTCCCGCGTTCGCGGGAATGACGAAGTCAGTTGGAACCCGCGCCGCAGCTCGAAACAAAAGGCCCGATCAAGCCTCGCCACCCGCAATACACCAGCCCAAACAAAAAACCGGCGGCGCCCTTGAGGACGCCGCCGGTCGAATCACCGCTTTCGTCGGGTACGGCTTACCGCGCGCAGCTCGTCGAACCCGGATACGCCGTCTCGTCGGCCTTCACGACGTTCTGGATCCACTGCTGGATCAGCGCGTGGCCTTCCTCGTCGACGACGCTGCGCGCCAGCGGCGGCATGCGTGCGGCCGGCGTGGTCGCGGTCGGACCGATGCGGAATTCCATGATCGAGTCGGCGGCGTCGGCCGGGTGGATGTCGTAGCGGCGGCCGCCATTGCCTTCCTCGCCGGTCGCGGTCGGCCGCTTGCAGACGCCGTAGGTCGTATCGACCGGGCGCAGCGAATCGAGGTAGAAGCCGGTGCTCGCCGCGAAGCCGCTGACGTTGTGGCAGTGCTGGCAGTTCGCTTCCAGCCACGAACGCGCACGTGCCTCGACGTCCTGCGGACTGCCGGCCGTGAAGCCGGAATCGCCGGGCTTGTTGAACGTCGGCACGCGCTCGATCTTGGTCGCGATCTGCGTCGCCGGATCGACGCCGAGATCGCTCGGGCAGCCGATCATCAGGCCGTGGCTGCACCAGTACTGGATCTGGTTGACGCCGGCGACCTCATGCCGGCTCTGCTCCGTGACCCGCGTCGACTCGGTGCGGTAGGCGCCGTTCATGTTGCGGATGCGCGGGCCGATCGG
>DASSVA010000375.1:0-8546 GCA_035706385.1 Solimonas sp.
ATGCGTGTTGCGGCGCAGATGCTTGGCCGGCACGAAACCGGGCACGATCGCGCCGTTGATGCCGTCCGGTGCCGGCGCGGTCAGCGGGAAGTTCAGTGCGGCGATCGTCTTCTTCTTGCGCGAGGCGATCGACCAGATCGTCTCGGAATCGACGTCGCGCGCGTCGTACAGCGTCCAGTAGACCTCGTCGCCGCGATCCTCGGCGCGAATGAATTCGAACACGCCGTGCTCGCCCGGGCCTTTGCCGGTCATGATGCTGGTCCATGCCGGCGGCGTCAGCGGATTCGGCGTCGAGCGCAGCTTCGCGCGCACGCCTTTTTCCATCAGCGATTTGAGGAACGGCATCGTCACGCCTTCGCCGGGCAGGTCGCTGATCATCTGGTCCAGCACGGTGAAAGTGCAGCCGTCGAGGCCGATAAAAAGAGTCGTCGTCATGGGGATGTCAGGCTATCGAGGGGGGATTCTGAACCGGCGGATGCTTCGCCGTCGTGACGCATAGTGCCAGCACCGCGCCGCTGTTTTCGAAATGCAGCGCGATATCGTAATCGGCTTCGCCGTGCCGCACGCGTGCGACCGTCGGGCCGCTGCCGCGGCGATCGAGTTGCGCGGCAACGACCTGCCAGTCGCGCGGGCGGCCGAGCAGACCTGTGCCGGCCGCCTTGGCCGCCGCTTCCTTGGCGGCCCACAGCGCGAGCGCGATGCGCGGCCGGTCGACGGCCTGCGGCGTCTGCAGCCAGACATGCTCGGACGGCGAGAACGCGCCGGCGATCAGGTCTTCGCTGTCGACGTGATCGGCACGCTGGTAATCGATGCCGAGTGCGACGCTGGCGTCGCTGGCCACCGCGTACGCCCAGCGCCGGCTGTGCGCGATCGACAGCGACGGCGGCGTCAGTTGCGGCAGCGCGGCGCAGCGCACGAACGGCTTGCCGTTCGCGTCGGTGTCGATCTCGACGTCGGCCGGCGCCAGCTCGACGCCGGCGTTGCGAAGATACCAGTCGCGCGCGGCGTCCTTCGCGGCGAGGCGACCCATCAGCCATTCCTCGCGGCGCGCGCCCTGCGCCGGCAATGCGTAGAACTGGCGGCGTTCGGCGCGGCTCAGCGTCATGTGCGCGAGCATCCGCTTCCAGATCGTGCCGCCCTCGTCGAGCATGCCTTCCGGCAGCGGCTCGACCATCCGCACGCACAGCTCCGCCGGCAGCTGGCCTTCGAGCGCCGGCGCCGACAGCCGCGCGCGCAGCGGATCGAGACGCAGCGCGAAGAAACGTTCGGCGGCGGTGAACACGCGGTCCTCCCAGCCTTCGGCGCGCATCAGCAGGCGGCCGTTCGCGTCGTGGATGTCCCAGCGCGCGTCGAGCTGCGTGTCGCCGCGCATGACGATCGCGCCGTCGCAGCGCAGTTTCAGGCCGGCCGGCGGCGGCGCTGCGAACAGCGTCAGCTTGCGCACGCGGAACGGAAAGCAGTTCGGCACGCCGGTGTTGCGTTCGCGCAGCCAGAAGCCGGCGAGCTGGCCGGCGGCGTCGAGCAGCGCGGCGTCGAACTGCAGGCGCGGCGCGGTGATGCCGGCGAAGTAATCGTGCGTCGGCAGCGTCGTCAGCTCGGCGACCATGCCGTCGCCGCTGTGACCGTCGATCCGCGTGCAGCCCTGCAGCCGCGGACCGTGGAACATGCCGTGCGCGTAAAGCTGGCCTGGCAAGTGGAGATGCGGCGGCTGCAGCGCGCCGTTCAGCGGCTGCGCCGGCGGCGGCGCGGGATAGTCCGCGGCGAGGCGGACGATGCCTTCGAACACCAGCAGGCCGCCGGCCGGCGTGCCGTCGCCGAGCAGGAACACGCGGCAGGCGATCTCGTCGGCGTCGGCCGGCGCCGCTTCGGCGACGATGCGCAGCGTCACGCCGCCGTCGTCGAGCGACAGCCAGCGGCTGCCGCGCGAATGCTCGATCGCGAAGACGACACGATCGCCGCGCGCGGCGAGACGCATCGCCGCTTCGGCGATCAGTTCCATGCTGAACGTGAACGGGATGACGGCGAGGCCGGTCAGCGACGGATCGTGCGCACTCGGCGCATTGCCGAGCGTGTGATCGCGCAGGAACAGGTCGCGGTCGAGATCGTAGCGCCGCTCGATCACGAGGCGGCCCGGCGTTTGTTCGACGACCGCGCCGAGCATCGGAAACGCCGGATCGATCGCGCTGCCTTCAGGCATGGGTGCCGCCGCAGGCGTTGCGACCATCGGCGTCGGAACGGCGGCCGGCGACGGCGCCGCCATCGGCGACGGCATCATGACGCCGCCCGGCACGCCGGCGGCGAGGCCGAGCACGCGCGCCTGGCTGTCGAGGAAATCCTGCATCAGCGCGAAATGCGCGTTCAGCATTTCCAGCCGCGGATCGCGCGCGGCCGTCGTCGGCGCTGCCGGTGCGGCGCTCGGCGCCGGCACGGGTGTGGTAGTTGGCGCCGTCGCCGGCAGCGGACGGCGGAATTCGTCGGGCAGTTTCCAGACCGGATTGAGCAGCTTCAGCGGCGCCGGCGGCTTGGTGACGGTTTTCGGCGCGGCGAGCAGATCGAGTTCGGCGATCGCGCGATGCGCGAACAGCCGCGCCGGCTCGAAATCGACGCCGGCCGCGAACAGCTGCGCGAGCGTCTGGTGCAGATGCGCGAGCCCGGATTTGCGGCGGCTGTTGCTCGACACCGCGAGCACGTCGTCCTTGTCGCGCAGCGTGTCGGTGACGAACGACGTGAGATTGCCGCTCGGTCCGACTTCGAGGAAGACGCGATAGCCGTCCTCGTACAGGCGCTGCACGGTTTCCGTGAAGCGCACCGGATGTTCCCACTGCCGCGCCGCGAGTTCGCGAATGCCGTCGGCATCGTCGGGAAACGGCGCGCAGCTCGACGCGCTGTAGACGAGCGTCGTGCCGGGACCGAAATCGAGCGTCTTGAAATATGCGCGGAACGCGTCGGCGAGCGGCTTGAACAGCGCGGTGTGATACGCGCGCCCGAACGGCAGTTCCTGGCAGATCGCGCCTTCGGCGCGTAGCCGTTCGTGCAGCTTCGAGGCTTCGTCGTGCGGTCCGAACAGCACGAGCTGGTTCGGGCAGTTGTCCATCGCCAGATGCAGCTTGCCCGGATCGGCGAGCAGTTCGGCGCGCAGCGCCGGCGTCAGGCCGCCGATCGTCAGCAACGAGCCTTCGGTGATCTGGCCGGCGGCTTCGAGTTCGCGATAGATGCGATGGAACTGCTGCGCCGCGTCGGCGGTTTCCTCGCGATGGCGGACGCGACCGATGCCGGCCGCGGTCAGCACCGTGTTCTCGCCGGTGCTGTGACCGAGCATCGCGTCCGGCTTGAGGCCGAGATCGTCGAACAGCGCATGCAGGCCGAGGCTCGCCGCGAACACGCTCTCGGACGCGACGTCCATTTCGAACAGGCGCTCCTCGAGCGCCTTGCGGCCGGCGTCGTCGAGCACGGTCGGCGCCGGGAACAGCGCCGGCGCGCGCGGCGCGCTGCCGCGGCGCACGGCATTGCGCTCGATGAAATCGAACCAGTCGCGGACCTGCGGAAAGTGCACGCACAGCTCGGCGAGCATGTTCGGATACTGCGAGCCTTCGCCGGGGAACAGCAGACACAGCTTGCCGGGCGGATCGCCGGCGCCGTAATGCACGCCGGCGCGGGTCTTGAACGGTCTGGCGTCGGCACGCTCGATCCTGGCGATCGCCTGTTCGAGTTTCTTGCGCAGATCGTCGCCGTCGCCGCAGACCAGCGCGAGGCGATGCGGGCCGCGCGCGTACGCGCTGCACGCTTTCGCGACTTCGGCGAGCGACGCCGACGCCAGATGCGCGAGCGCGGTGCGCGCGCGCAGCAGCAGTTCGTCGCGCGATTCGGCGGCGAGCACGACCAGCTCGGAACGGCTCGGCGCGTGCAGCACCTGCACCTGCGTGACTTTCGGACCGCGATACTCTTCGAGGATCACGTGCGAGTTGATGCCGCCGAAGCCGAACGCGTTGACGCCGGCGCGGCGCGGATGGCTCTTGCCGTGGATCCACGGCCGCGTCTCGGTATTCAGATAGAACGGCGAGGTTTCGAGCTGCAGCGCCGGATCGACCTCGTCGCACAGCATCGGCGGCAGCACCTTGTGATGCAGCGCCATCGCCATCTTGATCAGCGACGCGCCGCCGCTCGCCGGCATGCAGTGGCCGATCATCGACTTGACCGCGGTGATGCCGATCTGCGGCTCGCGGCCGCGTTCGCCGAACACCGCGCGCAGCGATTCGATCTCGGTCTTGTCGCCGACGCTGGTGCCGGTGCCGTGCGCCTCGATCAGGTCGATCGACAGCGGATCGATGCCGCTGCTCTGATACGCGCGGCGCACCGCGAGAATCTCGCCTTCGAGGCGCGGCGCGAGCAGGCCCTTGGCGCGACCGTCGGACGCGGTGCCGATGCCGCGCACGACCGCGTAGATGCGATCGCCGTCGCGCTCGGCGTCGGCGCGGCGTTTCAGCACGATCATGCCGACGCCTTCGCCGAGCAGCGTGCCTTCCGCGCCTTTCTGGAACGGCCGGATGCGATCGCGCGACAGCGCGTTGATCCGGCAGAACTGCATGAAGATCTGCGGCGGCGTGTGCGCGTGCGAGCCGCCGACCAGCATCAGGTCGCAGCGGCCGCTGTTCAGTTCGCGCACCGCCGATTCGAGCGCGATCATCGTCGTCGCGCACGCCGCATCGACGATGTAGCTCGGCCCCATCAGGTTCAGGCGGTTGGCGATCAGACCGGCGATCACGTTCGGCGTCAGCACGCCGATGTGCTCGCCCTGGAATGGCGGCAGCTGTTCCTTCAGCAGCGTCTGCAGGCGGCGCACGTCCTGCGCGCTGAAATCCGGACGCAGGCCGCGGATCAGGTCCATCGCCTGATCGAGGAACAGCGTGCGCGACATCGTGCCGGCCATGCCGCGATTGCCGTAGGTGCCGCGGCCGACGACGACGCCGGCGCGTTCGCGGTCGAACGGCTTGTGCAGGTAGCCGGCATCGTCGAGCGCATCGTGCGCGCATTTCAGCGACAGCAGATGATCCGGATCGGCACCGGCCGCGACCGTCGGCATCACGCCATAGAGTTGCGGATTGACGCGCGCGTGCTCGCCGAGGAAGCCGCCGCGCGTCGTGTAGATGCGATCGTCGTCGGTGGCGTTTTGCTCGAAGTACGGACCGACCCATTCCGGATCGGCGTCGCGCACGGCGTCGACCTTGTCGAGAATGTTCTGCCAGTACTGGCGCGCATTGCCGGCGCCGGGATAGATCCCGGCGACGCCGATGATCGCGATGTCGAGGGCTTGTTGACTCATGCGCTCTCGTTCGGCTGGCTCTTGGCGTTCGCGGCCTGGCCGCCGAGGCGGTTCAGCGCGGCGCTCATCGTGCCTTCGCAGCGGCGCATTTCGAGTCGCACGCGATCCTGCTCGTCGACGAACAGCGCGTCGTAGACGATGCCGGCGTCGTGCGGCGCCTCATGCATCCGCAGCACCAGCCGCAGCGACGGCGGCAGCGCGCCGGTGCCGTAACGCAGCACCGCGCCGAAGCTCGACGGCAGCGCGGTCATGTTGCGGTTCAGCCGCGACCAGACGATCGCCATCTGCGGCGCGATGTCGACCAGGCCCGGATCGAACAGCCAGCTGCCGCTGGCTTCGACCAGCCAGTCCTGCGGCCGGCACGGCTTGACGACGGCGTCGACGCCGCCCGCCGCGACCGCCGGAATCGACGTTGCGAGCTGGAAGCGCGGGCCGTGGAACAGCAGGTGCGAATACGCGTCGCTGGCCGCGAACGGCTTGCCGTCGGCGAGCGATCCGGTCGTCACCGTCGGCGCATCCGGCATCTGCTGCTGCAGCACCGCGGTTGCGCGGTACAGCGGCAGCTTCTTCGAAGGATCGATGATCTCGACCGTGACGTTCTGGCCGGTGTGGTCGGCATGCGACGATGCGCGCGCGCGCAGTTGCACGCTGCGCTTGCCGTCGTTGACGTCGGGATCGAGCGTGATGCCGCCCATCTGACGCACGTCGCGCATCTCGACGACATGCCAGCCCGGCCACGCCGCGGTGACGAACTGCGCCATCCATTCGAGCGCGCCGGCCGCCGGCAGCACGCCGCGGCCGTCGATGCGGTGATCGAGCAGATACGGATCGGATGCCAGACTGAACTGATGGTCGAGCATCATGTTGCCGCCGGGACCCATGCGCGGCGCACTGCGCACCAGCGGCAGTGACGGATCGGCGTCGTTGCCGGCCGGCGCTTCGGGCGCATCGCTCGCGCCGACGTACCACGGTCCGGCACCGGCGACGATCTCGACGTCGTGGCGTGTGCCGTAACGGATTTCGTCGACGAAGAAACGCCGGCCGGACGGCACCGGAATCGCTTCGATGCCGCGTTCCCTGAACGCGCGGCGTACCGCTTCGCTCGCCATGCCGGCGTCCCACGGACCCCAGTTGATCGCCAGCACGCGCGTCTGCGGCCACTGGCGATGCAACTGCCACGCGAGCCGGTTCAGCGTCTCGTTGGCGGCTGCGTAATCGCCCTGGCCGCGATTGCCATAGCGGCCGGCGACCGACGTGAAGAACGCCAGCAGCTTCAGCGATTCCGGCCTGAGCTTGCGCGACAGCACGAACGCCGCGTCGAGCTTGGTGCCGAGCACGCGCTCGAACGACGCCGCGGTCTTGTCGGCGAACAGCTTGTCCTCGATCACGCCGGCGCCGTGCAGCACCGCATCGATGCGACCGTGCCCGGCGTACAGGCGATCGACGACCGCGCCGAGCGCGGTTTCGTCGCGGACGTCGCAGGCGAGATATTCGACCTGTGCGCCGGCCGCCGACAGCCGCGCGAGATTGTTGCGGATCTCGCGGTCGACGAGGATGCGGCCGACCTCGCGGTCGATCTCGACCGGCTTCGGTTTCTCGCCGCGCGCGAGCCGCTGCTTCAGCAGTCCGGCCTTGAGTTGTGCTGCATCGGTGAAGCCTTGCGTCTCGGCCGCTTCCGCGGCGGGCGCCGCGGTACGGCCGAGCAGCACCAGGCGCATGCCCGGGCGCACCAGTTCCTCGACGATCTCGGCGGTGATGCCGCGTGCGCCGCCGGTGACCAGCACGACCCAGTCGCCGTCCGGCGTCACCGACGCCGGGAACGGGCTCGGCGTCAGCGGCTGGCTGACCGTGCTGCTGCCGTGGCGGACGGTGCCGACGTAGCCGACTTCCGGCTCGCCGCATTCGGCGAACAGCTCCGCCGCCAGCAGTGCGGCGATCTCGGCGTCGCTCTGGCCGTCGAAATCGACCGCGCGCATCACGGCCTCGGGATATTCCTGACGCAGACAGTTCAGCAGGCCGTTGCCGGCGCCGGCCGGCGCCGCGCCGTTGCTGAACGAATCGCGACCGAACGTGCCGCCGAAACGGCTGGCGACGATGACGCGCGCCTGCGCGAGATCATCGCCGCTGCCTTGCAGGCCGTGGAACAGGCTCAGCGCTTCGCGTGCGCAGCGCGCACGCCATGCCGCGAGATCGGCGATCTCGTCGGCGCCCAGTCCGTGCAGATGCAGCACGCCGGCGATCCGGCCGTGCTTCGCGCGCGCGGCGGCGATCGCCGCGCGCAGCGGCTCGCCTTCGTGCTCGGCGATCTGCACCGGCTTGAGCTTCTGCGATTTGAGCTTTGCCGCCAGCGCATCGGCGACGCTCGACGGGCCGCCGAGCAGCAGCGTCAAACCATTGAGCGCCGCGCGCGCTTCCGGCAACGGCGCCGGCCGCGACCTGATGACGTAGCGCGGCGTCGCTGCGAATACGGTCGGTGCGGTCGCAGCGACCGGTGCCGGTCCGGCGGCAGCCGGGCTCGCCACGGCCACCGGTGCATCGAGCGACGCCAGCGCGCCGACGATCGCCTGCAGCGATCTGGCTTTCGTGAGCGTCTCCATCGTCGCCTGCATCTGCGCGCTCTGCGCCGACGGCAGTAGTTTCTGCAGCGCGCCGAGGATTTCGACGCGCTTGATCGAGTCGATGCCGAGGTCGGCTTCGAGGTCGGCATCGAGCGCGAGCATTTCCGGCGGATAGCCGGTGCGCTCGGCGACGATGCCGATCAGCGTCGCGGTGAAATCGAGCGGCGCGGCGATCGGCGATGCGCTCGCGACCGCCGCCGGCGCCACGCTGGCGTTCGGCACGGCCGGTGCCAGCACCTGCAGCTCGGCGACGATCGCGCTCAGCGACTTGGCTTTCGTGAACCGCTCCATGCCGGCCTGCATCTGCGCGCCGGCATCGGCCGGCAGCGCTTTCTGCAACGCGCCGAGAATCTCGACGCGCTTGATCGAGTCGATGCCGAGGTCGGCTTCGAGATCGGCGTCGGCGGCGAGCATTTCGACCGGATAGCCGGTGCGTTCGGCGACCAGCGCGGTCAGCGTGCCGGCGTAATCGATTGCCGGCGCGGCGCTGGTGGCGAGCGGAACCGGTGCCTGCGGCGCGGCAACGGAAATCGGCGCCAGCTTCTGCAGTTCGGCGACGATCGCGCTCAGCGACTTGGCTTTCGTGAACCGCTCCATGCCGGCCTGCA
>DASSVA010000376.1:0-2467 GCA_035706385.1 Solimonas sp.
ACGCGCACGGTGCCTTCGAGCGAATTCGCGCGCTCGAGGTCGAGCGTCGGATCACCGGTCTCGTAGGTCGCCGGACCGTCGTGCGGACCGCGCGCGAACAGCTCGGTCTGCGCCGGCGCGCGCGCGGTGCTCGACAGCGTCAGGCCGAGTTTCACCGCTTCGCTGGCATCGAACACCAGACCGAGCGAGCCGCTGACCGGCGTGAAGTCGCGCGAGGTCGGGATGTCCGAAACCGGCGTGCCGTCGACGCTGACGCGCTCGACGCGCGCGCCCATCTGCAGGCGCAGCACGTCGCTGAACGGCGCCTCGCTGAACGCGAATGCCGCATAGCTTTTTGTCGTCGTCGGCAGCAGATAGTCCGCGCCCTCGCCGAGCGCCGAGAAGTCGCGCTTCTGCAATTGCATGCCGAGCGCCGAACGCGAGAACGGACCGATCGCGCCGAACAATGCTTCGGCGCGCGAATCCCATTCGTGGTCGATGAACGTCGATTCGGCGGTGCCGTCCGGATCGCGTTCACTGTGCCGGTAGTCGGCGTAACCGCCGTCGACCGTCAGCGTCTGCAATGCGCCGGCGTTGATCGCGAACGACGAGCGCAGCAAGCCCTTGCTCTGCTTCATGTCGATGTACGTGTCCTCACCCGGTATGCCGTACTGGGCGTCGTAGTGAATGAACGCGCCGCCGATGCGGCTCGCATCGTTCTCTCCGAAGAAATACGAGGTGCCGGCCGAATAGCCGTCGCCGCGGAAGAACGAGTTGTCCTCGGTGCCGTGCGGAATGTCGTAGTCGTCGGTGTGGCGGTCGAAGCCGTCGGCGTGCAGCGCGAACGATCCGATGCGGCCGTCGAGTTCGGCCGAGCCCTGCCGCGTGTCGGCGTTGCTGCCGTAGGTGCCGGTGACGTTGCCGCTGAAAGCATCGTCCGGCAGGTCGAGCGGCACGCGATTGTTGATCGCGTTGACGACGCCGCCGATCGCCTGACTGCCGTAGCGCAGCGTGCCGGCGCCGCGCACGACCTCGATGCGCTGCGCCGACAGCGGGTCGATCGGCACGCCGTGGTCGGGGCCGACGTCGGACACGTCGAAACTGCCGATGCCGTCCTCGAGCACGCGTACGCGGTTGGCGTCGAAGCCGCGGATCACCGGCCGGCTCGCGCCGGACGCGAAGCTGGTGCCGGTGACGCCCGGCACGTCGGCGAGCGCGTCGGCGAGATTGGCGCCGCCGCTGCGCAGGATCTGCTCCGAATCGACGCTGTCGACGACCATCGCGAGCGCGTCGGCATCCTGCGTCAGCGGCGAGCCGGTGACGGTGACGGTGGCGACCGTGTCGGTCGCGGTATCGGGACTGCGCGTGTCGTCGGCGGCGAACGCTGGCGTTGCGAGGAATGTCGAGGCAATGCAGTGCACCACGCCGAGCAGGCGCGGTCGAAAAAGCTGTGACATGAAAAATCTCCGAAATGAACACGGTGCGGCGCGCGCGAGCGGCGCGCGCCGGTGATGAGCGGTGATGCGTTCAGTCGGAGGACGACGGCGGCCCGCGAATCCGGCAGCGTCGGCGCGGCGCGGGGAAGACGACCGCGATGCGTTCGGCGACGGCCGGTGACGGCGCCACGTGATCGAGCACGAAACCCGCGGCGCCGCCGGCGATTTCGCTCTGGCCGACGTGATGCAGGCACAGCTGGCAGACCGCGCCGTCGAGCTTCGGCTGCCAGTGGATCGCGTCGTGCGCGATCAGCGCGCTGCGGCCGAGCAGCAGCAGTGCGGCGAGCAGACCGTAGCGGACGGCGCGGCGGCTGAGCATGGCCGTCAGCGCGCGCGGCGCCGCGTTTGCGCGCACGTCCGCGCATCGGCAAACGCCGGACGCGAACCGCGATCTGCAGGTGAATGAATCGAACGCAAGATTGCCGCTCCGCACAGTGCATGGCCGGCGCGCGGGCGCGAACGGTCATGAACGGGCCGTGGACGACGGGCGATCGACGCCGCATGCGGCGCCGGACCCGATCAGGTCACGCGAGGCGCGGCGACGGCGGTGCCCGGCTGTTCGGGCGTGCGTAGGGACGAGGGTCGGGCAGACCGGCGGGCGCCGCGGTGGCGGCGACGACCGTGAAGCGCGGCAGGATCGGCACGATCGCGACGGCCGGCGGCATCGGCGCGGCGTGTGCGACCGCGCAAAGCTCGCAATGCACGGTCTGCGGCGCGGCCAGTTCATGACGGGTGCTGTGCATCACCG
This sequence comes from Solimonas sp., assembly GCA_035706385.1. GTDB lineage: Bacteria > Pseudomonadota > Gammaproteobacteria > Nevskiales > Nevskiaceae > Solimonas. Next base: position 2,224 of record DASSVA010000376.1, read on the forward strand.
CGACGAACTGCGTCGCGAACAGCATCACCGCACACAAGACATGAAAGAAATACCGCCGCTTCACTGCGCTGCAATCCCGTTTTTCGATGGTGCCCGCCCGGAGCCGGGCGGCGTCATAAAGTAGCACAGGCGTCTTGCGCCGCGGCGCTCAGCGCACGCCGGGTAGTGCCTCAGTTTGAAATTCGTCCTTGCGAGGAGGCCGAAGGTCGACGAAGCAATCCAGCTGCAGGGCGCAATCCGGCCG
>DASSVA010000377.1:0-4356 GCA_035706385.1 Solimonas sp.
CGGGCAGCGCGAGCAGCGGAATTGTGAGCGCGGCGGCGATGGCGATCAGAACGGCGAGGCGGCGTTGCCACGGAAGCGGTTGCCAGTCGGCGCGCGCGGCGCGCCACCAGCATGGGATCAGCAACAGCAGCAGCGGATCGAGTAGCAGCAGGTTGTGGTTGGCCCACATGATCCAGTGCTCGGTCAGCGTCCAGCCGGCAATCAGCACGAGGCCGCCGGCCGTGGCCTTGAGACTGAAAGCGATCGCGAGCAGCGCGAACGTTGCGCGCGCGATGCGCTTGTCGCGCCAGCGATCGAGCAGCAACAGCAGCGCACCGAACACCAGACCAAGCACGGCAAGCGGCGACAACCAGCGCGGCGGTTGCGCCGGTTCGGGCCAGGCGTCGCTGCGCAGGATCCACACGGCATGCGCGACCAGCGGCCGCGTCGTGCCATCGGCGTTGTCGAGCCGCGCCTGTTGCACGACGTCTTTCAGCACCATCGGCACGAAGCTCTGCTGCCAGCGATCGATCAGCGTGTCGGCGCGCGGCCCCATGCCGAGGTCCATCAGCAGCGCGAGCGGCGCGACCGGCGCGATCAGGCGCGTCGCCTCGAAGCGGTAGCTGCGACCGGTCGGCACGTTCTTGCCGGCGCGCGCGATCGCGCCGCCGCTCGCGGTGTCGAGCGCGTCACGCACGCGCGTCGCGCAGTTCGAGGTGAAATAGTCGTAGCGGTATTCAGCGTTCTCGGGGCGCACGTTCCATTGCAGATACGCGGCCAGTTCGCGGCGCTGCGCGGCGTCGAGATCGAGCTGTTGCAGATAGACCCAGCGGCGCTCGGCGGCGTAGAAACGCAGTGCGTCGTAGAACGGCTGCACGTCGATCCGGTAGTTCATGCGACCGCGCGCGAAGTTCAGGAAGAAATTTTCCTGATGGAAATCGAACATGCCGTAGTTGTAGAGCCGCGCCTGCGGATCGGCCGGATCGCCGACCAGGATCGCGTCGTGACCGAAGCGTTCCCAGTACGTTTCGCCGGGGCCGAAGGTGACGAGGCTGATCGGCGGCGCAGGCACCTCGGCGGCATCGGAAACGACCGGCCGCGCGTGCAGCGGCGCGACGAATGCGAAGCACAGCAGGACGCAGCAACGGCGCACGGATGAAAGCATGTCTCGCACCCTTCCTCGGGACCGACTCGATACGGAAGCGCTCGCGTAAAACCCTTCGCCGGAGGCAGTCCAGTCACGCATTCCCGTCCGGCGCGCGGCTGGATTGCTTCGTCGCTGCGCTCCTCGCAATGACGGGCTATGCCGCCAGCGTCACCATGAACTGATGGACGCGACGTGTGTCGGCGCGCTGCACGTTGAACATGAAGCGCTCGACGCTGACGCTCTCGCCGCGCTTCGGCATGTGGCCGAACACGTGCAGCACGTAGCCGCCGATCGTGTCGAAATCGTCGGTCGGGAACTTGGTGCCGAAGTATTCGTTGAATTCCTCGACGGTCGCCAGCGCGCTGACCAGATAGCGCCGCTCATCCTGCTTGAGGATGTGCGCGCCTTCGGCCTCGTCGTATTCGTCGTCGATCTCGCCGACGATCTGTTCGAGCACGTCCTCGATCGTGATCAGGCCGGCGACGCCGCCGTATTCGTCGACGACCAGCGCCATGTGGTTGCGGCTGCGGCGGAATTCCTTCAGCAGCACGTTGAGCCGCTTCGATTCCGGCACGAAGCCGGCCGGCCGCAGCAGGCGCTGCAGATCGAAGGTGCCCGGCTGGAAGTCCGGGACGTTGCCGCTGAACTTGAGCAGGTCCTTGGCGAGCAGGATGCCGATGACTTCGTCCTTGGAGTCGCCGATCACCGGGAAGCGCGAGTGGCCGGACTCGATGACGACGTTGAAGATGCGATCGAGCGGCCAGTCGGCCTCGACGATCGCCATCTGCGCGCGCGGCACCATGACGTCGCGCACGTGCATTTCGGTGGTCTGGACGATGCCTTCGAACATCGACATCGCATCGGCGTCGATCAGTTCGGCCTCGCGCGCGTCGCGCAGCAGTTCCAGCAGATCGTCGCGCGTGCGCGGCCCGCCGGCGAGGCGCTGCGTGACGCGCCGCCACCAGCCGCCGAGCGGCGCGGCGTCTTCCTTGTGACTACTGTCTTCTTCGTCGTCTTCGTTCATTGGTAGGGATCGGCGAAACCGAGTTTCTTCAGGATACGCACTTCGCGGGCCTCCATGGCCACGGCTTCGGATTCCTGTTCGTGATCATAACCTTGCAGATGCAGGCAGCCATGCACGACGAGGTGCGCCCAGTGCTCGCGCGCGGTCTTGTTCTGTTCGGCCGCTTCGCGCGCGACGACCGGCGCGCAGATCACCAGATCGCCGAGGACATGATTCGCCGCGAAGCGGCGTCCATCGTCCCTCGCCCGCCCACGGCGGGAGAGGGGGGGGCCGTCCGCGGAGTGGACGGTGGGGTGAGGGATCGCCTCGCCGTGGAACGACAGCACGTTGGTCGGCTTGTCCTTGCCGCGGTAATGCTTGTTCAGCGCGTGGCTTTCGGCTTCATCGACGATGCGGATCGTCAGTTCGCCGAAGCGTTTCGGCAGCGCCGCGCGCGCGAATTCGCGCAGGCTCGCCGACGACGGAATGCCCTTGGCCGGCACCGCGCGCTGGATCGCGATCTCGCCCTGAGACATGGTTCAGCCGCAGGCTGGCCGCCCCTCGCCCGTGAAACGGGAGAGGGGGGAACCATCCGCAGAGCGGATGGTGGGGTGAGGGAAGCCGTTCACGCGCCGTCTCCTTCCCTGCGCTCGTGAATCTCGTAGGCTTCGACGATCGCCTGCACGAGCGGATGGCGCACGACGTCTTCCTTGCGAAAATGCGTGAAGCTGATGCCCGGCACGCCGGCGAGCACAGTCTGCGCGTGGCGCAGACCCGATTGCAGATGCTTCGGCAGATCGGTCTGCGTCATGTCGCCGGTGACGACCGCGACCGAACCGAAGCCGATCCGCGTCAGGAACATCTTCATCTGCTCGACGGTGCTGTTCTGCGCCTCGTCGAGAATGACGAACGATTCGTTGAGCGTGCGGCCGCGCATGAAGGCGAGCGGCGCGACCTCGATGACGTTCTTCTCGGTCAGCCGCGCGACGCGCTCAAAGCCAAGCATTTCGTACAGCGCGTCGTACAGCGGCCGCAGATACGGATTGATCTTCTCGGCCATGTCGCCGGGCAGGAAGCCGAGTTTTTCGCCGGCCTCGACCGCCGGCCGCACGAGCACGATGCGGCGCACGCGGTCGCGCTCCAGCGCGTGTACTGCGCTGGCGACGGCGAGATAGGTCTTGCCGGTGCCGGCCGGACCGATGCCGAAATTCAGATCGTGCATCGCGATGTTCTTCAGGTACTGCTTCTGCTGCGCGCCGCGCCCGCGGATCACGCCGCGCTTGCCGCGGATCACGACTTCGTCGCCGGCGCGGCGGTCTTCCTCGGGGCCGTCCTCGTCTTCGTCGCCGAGCTGCTCGACGAGCGCGAGATGGACGTTCTCGGTCGTCACCGTGTCGTCGGCGGCGAGATTGAACAGCTGCTGCAGCACCGCCTCGCCGCGGCCGACGTCCTTGCGCGCACCGACCAGCTGGAAGCGGTTGCCGCGATTGCGGATCTCGATGCCGAGCCGCAGTTCGATCTGCCGCAGATGCGCGTCGAACGGCCCGCACAGGTTGACGAGCCGCTGCGCATCGTCGGGTTCGAGCACCAGATCGAGTTTGGCCGGCGTCACGGACTTGCTCATGCGGCGTCCGCTGCCGGCAGGCGGCCCTGCAGCGAATTGGCCATCGCCGCGCTGATCGTCACATCGACGAACTGCCCGGCGAGCGACGCGTCGCCGTCGAAATTGACCATGCGGTTCGTCGACGTGCGGCCGGCCATCTGGCCGTTGCCGCGCCGCGACGGCCGTTCGACGAGGATGCGCTGCGTGGTGCCGACCAATGCGTGGCGGAATTCGTCGTCGAACTGGCGGATGCGATTCTGCAGGACCGCGAGGCGCCGTTCCTTGACGTCCTGCGGCACGGTGTCGCGCAAATTCGCGGCCGGCGTGCCGGGGCGCGGGCTGTAGACGAACGAGAACGCGCAGTCGAAGCGCGCCTCGGCGATCAGATCCATCGTCTGCATGAAATCGTCGTCCGATTCGGTCGGGAAGCCGACGATGAAATCGGACGACAGCGAGATATCGGGACGCGCAGCGCGCACGCGGCGGATCCTGTCGAGGAACTGCGCGCGCGTGTAGCCGCGCTTCATCATGCCGAGGATGCGGTCGGCGCCGGACTGCACCGGCAGATGCAGGTACGACGCGAGCTTCGGCTGCTCGGCGAACGAGTCGATCAGCGCATCGGTG
>DASSVA010000378.1:0-8263 GCA_035706385.1 Solimonas sp.
GCGACGGCATCGTTGGTGCCGCTGATCAGCTCCTGATGGCGCGACTCGAAAATCTCCAGCCGCTTGCGCGTCGCGCGCAGCTCGCGCAGCCGCTGGTGCACGGTGAATTCGCGCAGCACGACGAGTTCGAGGTGGCGCATCTGCCGCGCATCTTCGTACGACACGTGATCGCGCGCGCCGCTGGCCATCGCCGTGACCGTATCCTCCGCCGCGAAATGCGGGCTCAGCAGCACGACCGGCAGATCGCTGGCGAGCCGCCGGCACAGCTCGACGACATCGCGCAGCGGCGCCGCCGGCAGCTTGTCGGCGCACAGCACGAGATCCGGCGCGCCGCGGCGCAGGACATCTTCGACATCCTCGATGTCATTGACCCAGGCGGTGCGTACCGGATGGCCGGCGTTGCGCAGATGGCTTTCGATGCGCTTGGTGACGCTTTCGGAATCGGCGACCACCAGCACGACCCGGGTGACCACCTGGTTGGCGGCGGGCGTGGCGGATAGCGTGGAATCGTTCGGCATTTCCGGTATGGCGGCAACGGATGCCATCAGGATGCTCCGTTCATCTGCCGGAAGCGGACTCCGGCGGCCGGACGTGCCGGAGCCGGTGACCGGCGGTCATCGCGATGATGACGAATCAACAGCTCTTGCACGTCTCCCCCTTCTTGATCGCCATCGTCCGGTGTCTGCCGGTTCATGGCGACGTTGTGGATGCTTCCCAGGCGATCCAGGTCTTGGCCGGCGCACCGGCCATTTCCCGGACCAGCTTCGGCAGCAGGTAGCCGGGCAACTGCGACGATAGTACGCGCATCAGCTGCCGTGCGTCGTCCTCCGGGAGGTCGAAATGCGCGGCGCCCTGCACGCGGTCGAGCAGGTGCAGGTAATACGGCAGCACGCCGCATTCGAACAGCCGTTTCGACAGCGCGGCCAGCGTCGGCGCGTCGTCGTTGACGCCGCGCAGCAGCACGGACTGGTTCAGCAGCGCGATGCCGCGCTCGCGCAGCGGCAGCAGCGCGCGGCGCACACTGTCGTCGAGCTCGGCGGCGTGGTTGGCATGCAGCACGAACACGGTCTGCAGACGCGTGCGGTCGAGCCACGCGAGCAGGCGTTCGTCGATGCGCTCCGGCAGCACGATCGGCTGGCGGGTATGGATGCGCAGCCGCTGCAGATGCGGGATCGCATCGAGCCGCCCGACCAGTTCGGCGAGCTTGTCGTCGGACAGCGACAGCGGGTCGCCGCCGGACAGGATCACTTCCTCGATGCTGTCGTCCGCGACGATCTCGGCGAGCGCGGCCGACCAGTGATCGCGCGCGGCGAGCTGTTCGGAATACGGGAAGTGGCGGCGGAAGCAGTAACGGCAGTGCACCGCGCACGCGCCGGTCGCGACCAGCAGCACGCGGCCCTGGTATTTGTGGATCAGGCCGGCTTCACGGACGCGCGACAGATCGCCGACTGCGTCGACGACGTAACCGGGCGTCGCGACCGCTTCCTGCGCCGACGGCCAGACCTGCAGGAACAGCGGATCGCGCGAATCGCCTTTGCGCATGCGCGCCGCGAAACCGCGCGGCACGCGCAGCGGGAAATCGCGGAGCATCGCGGCGGCGAGCGCCGGCAGCGCCGGATCGAGTTCGAGATAGGCGAGCAGATCCTGCGGCCGCGTGAACGCCTCGCGCAGCTCATGCTGCCAGAGTGGCGCTCTCTGGCCGTTTTGGGGGAGGGGCGGTATCATTCGCGGCCAATTTTCGCCGCTGCATCAACGCGCGGCAACTGGATTCAGCTCCCTTTCGAACCGACCTTCAGCGAGACCGTTATGGCGTCCGTCAGCACCAATGAAATGAAATCCGGCACCAAAGTCCTCATCGACGGCGAGCCGTATTCCGTCATCGAGAACGAGTACCGCAAGCCGGGCAAGGGCCAGGCGACGAACACGCTCAAGATCCGCAACCTGAAGACCGGCCGCGTCCTCGAAAAGACGCTGCGCTCGGGCGACAGCTGGGAAGCGGCCGACGTCGAAGACACCGACATGCAGTACCTGTACAACGACGGCCAGTTCTGGACGCTGATGGATCCGACCAGCTACGAGCAGATCCAGGCCGGCGAAGCGGCGATGGCCGATGCCGCGCAATGGCTGAAGGGCGAGGAGACCGTGCGCGTGACGCTGTGGAACGGCGTGCCGCTCAGCGTCGCCGCGCCGAACACCGTCGAACTGACGATCGTCGAGACCGATCCGGGTCTGCGCGGCGATACCGCGACCGGCGGCACCAAGCCGGCGAAGCTCGAAACCGGCGCCGTCGTCAAGGTGCCGCTGTTCATCACCGAAGGCGAGAAGATCAAGGTCGATACGCGCACCGGCGAATATCTGAACCGCGCCGGCAAGTGATTTTTGCGTGAGGGGTGAGGCGTGAGGCGTGAGGCGACGGACTGGCGCCCGTCGGCGACGCTCGAAACCCTGAAAGCGCGGGCGCGGCTGCTGGCTGCGATCCGCGCTTTTTTTGTGGAACGCGATGTGCTCGAGGTCAGCACGCCGCTGCTGTCGCGCCACGCGACGGTCGATCGCCACATCGAAAGCTTCGCCGTTTCTTTCGCGAATCACGAATCACCGATCACGAATCACGGCTTCCTGCAGACCTCGCCCGAGTTCGCGATGAAGCGGCTGCTCGCCGCTGGCAGCGGCGCGATCTGGCAGCTCGCGCCGGTGTTCCGCGTCGACGAACAGGGCCGGCATCACAATCCCGAGTTCGCGATGCTCGAATGGTATCGGCCGGGCTTCGACCATCACCGGCTGATGGACGACGTCGAAGCGCTGCTGCGCGGCTGCGGCGCGCCGGCATCCGGCTGGCAACGGCTGAGCTATCGCCAGGCTTTCGAGATGCACGCCGGCTTCGATCCGCATGCGCCCGATGCGCACACGCTGCGCTCGCGGCTCGCGGCCGACGGCATCGCCGAACCCGAATCGCTGACGGCGGACGAGATTGGCGATCGCGATTTCTGGCTGGACCTGTGGATGTCGCATCGTGTCGGGCCGCGGCTCGGCCGTGACGCGCCGGCGTTCGTCTACGACTTTCCGGCGTCGCAGGCGGCGCTGGCGCGTGTGCGCGACGAAGCGCCGCCGGTCGCCGAACGCTTCGAACTGTTCTGGCACGGCATCGAACTCGCCAACGGCTTTCACGAGCTGACCGATGCCACCGAACAGCAGCGCCGTTTCGAATCCGACCAGGCCTGGCGCCGGCAGCGCGGCCGCGCGGTGCCGCCTTACGACCGCGCGCTGATCGCCGCGCTGCAGTCCGGGTTGCCGCCGTGCGCCGGCGTCGCGCTCGGCGTCGACCGTCTGCTGATGCTGCTGCTCGGCAAATCGTCGATCGACGAGGTGATCGCGTTCGCGGCCGATCGCGCCTGAGTGTGCTTTCTGGGAACCTCTGCACCTCTTGAAATCGTCATTGCGAGGAGGCCAAAGGCCGACGACGCAATCCAGATGCGCTGCCTGATTCGGTGCTGCCACTGGATTGCTTCGTCGCGATGCTCCTCGCAATGACGGGTTTTGCTCTATCTGGTCCGCGCGATGTCCCAGGCGAGGCGCGCGATCAGCACGCTGACGATGACGATGAACAGCACGCGCACGAAACCGCTGCCGCGGCGGATCGCCAGCCGCGAGCCGAGCAGGTTGCCGGCGATGTTGAACAGCGCCATCGGCACCGCGATCTGATAACGGACGAAGCCGTGCGTGACGAAATACGCGAGCGCGGCGAGATTGGTCGTCAGGTTGATCAGCTTCGCCGACGCCGATGCGGCAAGAAAGCTGAAACCGAACAGGCCGACGAACGCGAAGATCAGGAACGAGCCGGTGCCGGGTCCGAAGAAGCCGTCGTAAAAGCCGATCGCGCAGCCGGTCGCGAGACCGAACCAGAACGTATGCTCGCGGCTGAGCCGCGGCGCATGCAGCGCGCCGAGGTCTTTTTTCCACAGCGTGTAGGCGAGGACGCCGAGCAGCAGCACGACGATCAGCGGCCGGAAACTTTCGGCCGGAACCTGCGCGGCGGTACGCGCGCCGATGAAGCCGCACAACAGCGCGGTGATGATCGTCGGCAGCGTCGCATGCCATTCGATCGCGACGCGGCGCGCATACTGGATCGCCGCCGCCGCGGTGCCCCAGCTGCTGACGAACTTGTTGGTGCCGAGGATCGCGACCGGCGCCGTGTCCGGCAGCAGAACGAACAGCGCCGGAACCTGGATCAGTCCGCCGCCGCCGACCACCGAATCGACGAAGCCCGCGAGAAACGCGAAGCCGCACAGCGCCGCCAGCGTCGGCAGAACGTCCGGCACGTTCAATCCGACAGGCCGAGCTCGCGCTGACGCTTCTTCGAAAGCCGGGCGGCGACCAGTTCATACGCCTTGCGCAGCCGCTCGCCGTACCACGGCAACGCATGGCGGCGAGGTTCGACGACGGTCACCCATTTCGCGCGCGCCAGATACATCGCCGCTTCGATGCCCGGCTGTTCGGTCAACGCAAGGAACAGATCGTCTTCGACCTTGAAATGCAGCTGGCCGGCACGCGCGCTGTCGGCGCGGTTGAACATCGCGAACATCTTCGCGTCGACCGATGCGACCAGATGGTCCTGCCATTTCACGTCGAGCGTGACGCCGGGCCAGCGCTCGACCTGCTTGCGGAACTGCGCTTCGCTGATCGCCACGATCGCTTCGCTTACAGCAGGCCCGCAACCTTCGCCGGAATCTTGAAACGCTTGCCGGCCAGCAGCTGGTTCAGCAGCAGCGTGATCCACTCGCGCGAAGTCGAGAAGCTGCGCAGCTTCAGATAGACGTCGCCGTTTTCGTTTTCGATCTCGTAACGGTCGATCGACGCGCTCGCCGGTTCCTTCTCGCCGCGCAGCAGCACGCGGAACGTCAGGCGGTTTTCCCTGGTGTCGACCTGGCAGTCGAGCACTTCGCCGTATTCCTTGTAGCGGTCGTTGACGTAGGCGCGCAGCGCCACGGCGAGCGCGCCTTCCTTCATCGACTTGCCCAGCTTTCCGAGCATGCGGACGTCTCCGGTTCCTGGCTCTTCGCGAATCGCTACAGGATATCCGATGCGTAGGCGGCGAGGCGCGAACGTTCGCCGCGCGCCAGCGTCACGTGACCGCCGTGCGGCCAGCCCTGGAAACGGTCGACGACATACGTCAGGCCGGATGTCGTTTCCGACAGATACGGCGTATCGATCTGGCCGAGGTTGCCGAGGCAGATCATCTTCGAGCCGGGGCCGACGCGCGTGATCAGCGTCTTCATCTGCTTGGCGGTCAGGTTCTGCGCCTCGTCGATGATGATGTAGCGGTTCAGGAACGTGCGGCCGCGCATGAAATTCAGCGAGCGGATCTTGATGCGTTTGGCGAGGATGTCGTTGGTCGCCTGCCGTTCCCAGTCGCCGCCGGAGCCGTTCTGCGTCAGCACTTCGAGGTTGTCCATCAGCGCGCCCATCCACGGCGCCATCTTTTCCTCCTCGGTGCCGGGCAGAAAACCGATGTCCTCGCCGACCGGCACGGTGACGCGCGTCATGATGATTTCGCGGTAGCGCTGCTCGTCCATCGTCTGCGCGAGGCCGGCGGCGAGCGTCAGCAGCGTCTTGCCGGTGCCGGCGGTGCCGAGGATCGTCACGAAATCGACGTCCGGATCGAGCAGCAGGTTCAGCGCGAAATTCTGTTCACGGTTCTTCGCGTGAATCCCCCAGACGCTGGTCTTGGCGGCGCGGTAGTCGCGCACCACGCGCAGCTCCGCCATCGAATCCTCGACCTTGCTGACGACCAGCTCCAGACCCTTGTCGTTGTCGTCGTCCGGGATGTAGAGGAACTGGTTGACGTACCAGTCCTTCGCCAGCGGTCCCTTGATCCGGTAGCAGGCGCGGCCGCGCGCGTCCTGCCAGCTGTCCATCTTCTCGCCGTGCGTCTGCCAGAAATCGGCCGGCAGTTCCTTGTAGCCGGTGTAGAGCAGGTCGAGATCATCGAGCACCTGATCGTTGTGGTAATCCTCGGTATGGATGCCGACGATCGCCGCCTTGATGCGCAGATTGATGTCCTTGCTGACCAGCGCGACGTGCCGCCCCGGGTGCTTGGTGTGCAGATCGAGCGCCGTGATCAGGATGCTGTTGTCCGGCTTGTTGCCGGGCATCATGCCGGGCAGCATCGCTTCGGTCGGCCGTGTCTGGAAGAACAGCTTGCCGGTCGCCGGTTCGCCGCTCTTGCTGTGGCCGTTGCCGGTGGCGCGCGTGCCGGGCAGCGGCAGGCCTTTCTCGATCTGCGCGTGATTGCGGTCCTGCATCAGCTCATCGAGGAAACGGCTGACCTGACGGGCGTTGCGGGCGATTTCGCTGGTGCCTTTCTTGGCGGCGTCGAGCTCTTCGAGCACCACCATCGGAATGAACAGATCGTGCTCTTCGAAGCGGAACAGCGAGGACGGGTCGTGGAGGAGGACGTTGGTATCGAGGACGAAGATCTTGCGCTTGCTCATCGGCAATGGAAGGCCCTGCGCGCATGACGGGAAATCATGGCGCTGTCTGATGTCGTAGGGGAAGACCGGCCGGCTCCCTGGGGAACCCGGCGGAATCGGCTTGCGCTGAAGCGATGCTTGATGATTTTGTGGTGCTGCTTTGGCTGGAGACGCCACGCCGGGCAACCGGCGACCGGCTTCAATCTAGCGCAGCCGGCCCGCGGAAAAAAGTGCTTTTCAGCGGCCGTGATTACCGCTACCGTGATGGACCACGCACAGCCGGAATTGTTCAGATTTCGCGCAGCGCGGCAAGCACTTCGGCGGCGTGGTTCTTCACTTTCACGCCGCGCCATTCGCGCCGCAGCACGCCCTTGGCATCGAACAGGAAGGTGCTGCGGTCGACGCCCATGTACTTGCGGCCGTACAGGCTTTTTTCCTTGATGACGTCGAAGGCATTGCACAGCGCCTCGTCGCCGTCCGACAGCAACGCGAACGGGAATTCGTGTTTGGCGATGAAGTTGTCGTGCGATTTCACACTGTCGCGCGACACGCCGAGCACGTCCGCGCCGGTCTTCACGAATTGCGGATACAGATCGCGGAAGTCCTGGCCTTCCTGCGTGCAGCCCGGCGTGTTGTCCTTCGGGTAGAAGTAGACCACCAGCGGCTTCTTGTACGAACGCAGCGCGATGGTCCTGCCGCCGTTGGCGGCGAGCTTGAGATCGGGAATCCTGTCGCCTGGCTTCATCGCATTTCTCTATTGGCTCGAAGCCCCTCACCGAACCTCTCCCCGCATGCGGGGAGAGGGCACAAGGAGCGCTTCGCGCACTATGTCTTGATCGGGTCGAGCATGCCGTCGGCGTTGAGATCGTCGCACAGGTCCATGAACGATTCGCGCAGCGCCTGCGGATGCTGATTGACCGGCACGTGCAGCACCATCTGCACGTTCGCCATGTCGGCGCCGGTGTAGGTCGACTGGTATTTCTGCGTCGAAATCTCGACGACCTCGACGTCCTGGTGCTGGAAGAACTCGAGGATGTTGACGAGCAGGTTCGGATCCTGCGGCGCGATCACCTCGGCCGCGTACGGCCGGAATTCCGGATTGACCGGGCGGATTTCGCAGCGCTCGAAACGGACCTGCAGTTCGAGTTTCTCGGCGATGCCGGGCAGCGCGGTTTCGAGCCGGCCGAGCGTGCTCCAGTTGCCGGACACCAGCAGGTTGGCGGTCAGGCGGTCGCCGATCTGCGCGATCCGGCAGTCCTCGACTTCGCCGCCGCGCTCGCGGATCGCCTTGAACAGCTCCAGCGGCACGTTGCCCTTGGGCTTGCCGATGACGGAGACGGTGAGCAGATTATCGTTGGCGGACATGAGCGCTGCGCTGCGGGTGAGCTCCCTATTGTAGTGGCCGCGGCCGGGCGGCGTCAGCCGAACCCTGCTTCGCCGCGGCAGGCGCAGCCGCTATACTTGCGCCCCCCGCAAATCCGGTTTTCGCACAGCGCATGATCAAGGGCAGCATCGTTGCCATCGTAACTCCCATGTTCCCGGATGGCGCGGTGGACTGGGACAGCCTGTCGGCGCTCGTCGAATGGCACATCGCGGAAGGAACCGACGGCATCGTCGCGGTCGGCACGACCGGCGAATCGGCGACGCTCGACGTCGACGAGCACATCGAAGTCATCCGCCGCGTCGTCAAGCTGTCGAAGAAGCGCGTGCCGGTCATCGCCGGCACCGGCGCGAACTCGACGTCCGAGGCGATCGAGCTGACGCGCGCGGGCAAGGACGCCGGCGCCGACGCCGCG
>DASSVA010000379.1:0-2423 GCA_035706385.1 Solimonas sp.
CACAAAAAAAAGGGGCCGGCTCGCGCTGGCCCACTGTCCCCGTTACGGCCCCCGGGCCGTTCATGAAACCTCAGAACAGGTACTTGAACACCACTTCGGCGTAGTCGCGGTCGGCGAGCAGGTTGTTCTTGCCGCCGCCGAAATATGCGGTGTAGCCGACTTCCGCCGACCACGACTGCAGGTAGTAGCCGGTGACGCTGGCGTTGACGCTCTTGCGGTCCTCGACGAAGTTCAGCAGCGGCGTCGGCGTCACGCCTTTGACGTCGTGAACGAAGCGCAGCTGCGGTTCGAGCCGGAAGCGGCCGAGCACGTTGTTGTACGTCAGCCGCGCCATCAATTTGTAGCCCCACGAGAAGTCGGTCGCGTAGCCACCCTTGTTCTGCGGCAGCGGCGCGCCGATCTGGCTCGACACCAGCGCCGCGACCGCCGCGTCGCCCGGCGTGTACGTGCCCGGACCTTCGAAGCGCAGTTCGCTTTCCGGCGGCAGGTCGTGGACGTAGACGGCGCCGGCCTCGGCGAGGAACAGCAGCTGGTCGGAACCGATCCAGCGCATCGGCCCGGCGAGCCGCGTCACCGACAGGTCGACCTGGCTGACGTCGTGGCGGCGGTAGCCGCGGATGTACTTGTTGCCGAGCGCCGAGCCGATCGGCGCGGCCGGCGGCGGCGTGACCTGGCTCGGCGCGCCGACGCCGGCGAGCAGCAGTTCGACGTCGTCGACCTGCAGCGGCTGGTCGACTTTCAGGCTGTATTCGCCCTGCGCCGCCCACGGTCCGATCGTCGTGTTGAACGACACGCCGTACAGCGGGATGTCGTTCGGATATTCGAGGAAGAAGCGGCCGGTTTCCGACGCCGCCGCGTAGCTCGATTTGGAGATGCCGCTGATCAGCGGCAGGCGGCTGTTGTACTTCATCGCGTAGAACGACAGGTCCATGTCGTTCAGCGCCGGGATGAAGAAGCTCAGCTTGCCGCCGAACTGGCCACTCTTGCCGGGCTTGTTGTCGGGCAGGCGCGGGATCGTCTCGTTCGGCGTGTTCTCCGGCGCGAGGCCGAACGACAGGTCGGCGCGCGTGCCGCCGACCGCGGCGAAGTCGTTGGTCGCCCAGAACGTGCCGGCGGCGTCGGGCTGCGTGCGCGGCGCGTCGAACTGCCAGAACGCTTCCATCGCCACGTTCTTGGTGAGATCAAGCGACAGCCACGCCATGTTTTCCGGGATCACGATTTCGTCGAGCGCGAAACCCGGCACGTGCAGCTGGTTCGAATCGAACGCGAGGATGCTGTTGATGCCGTTCAGCACGAAGCTCGATTCGCCCCAGTTCAGAACCTGGCGGCCGAGCTTGAACGCGAGCTGGCGGTCGCCGAGCGCGAAGCTGCCGTAGACGTAGGCGTCGAGCAGGTCGGCGTCGTTGCCGGTGTAGTCGCGGACCTTGTGCGTCTTGCGGCGGTATTCGGAAATCGGCGCGACCGAGACGTTGCCGCTCGGCGCCGTGCCGTAGCCCGGATCGAACGCGCCCGGCGTGTAGTAGTTGTCCGCGTCGAAGAAGCGGTGGTCGTTCAGGCGCTGGTTGAACAGGTAGCTGCCGCGCACGAACACGCCGAAATCGTTCTTGCTCAGCGTCAGGTCGGACGTGATCTTGGCGGCGGCCGAGACGACGTCGCCCTTGCCGAACGCGAGGTTGCCGTCGTCGTCGTTGTTCGAATACGCGCGGCCGCCTTTGCTGATGCTGACGAGCTCCGGATCGCGCGATTCGAGACGCCACGCGCTGCCGATCGTGATGCGGTTGTTCAGCTGCAGGCCGACGCCGGCGATGGTGTCGTCGTACGCGAATGCCGGCGCGCTGAAGCTCAGCGCGATCGCGCTGCTGATGAGGGTCTTGTTCAGGGTCGTTTTCATGGGTGATCTCCTCGTGCTCACTGCGCGCCGGGGCACGGATTGCCGATCTTCAGCACGGTGCCGTTGGTGGCCGCGAACGCGGCGGTCTCGCCCTGCATCTCGCAGGTCACGTCCAGCGACGCGGCCGGACTGAGGATCGAGCCGTGGTCGCCGGCGGCGAAGCGCACGACGTTGCTGCGCGCGGCGGCGCCGGTCAGCACCTGCGCGGCGGCCGGCACGGTCAGCACGTCGGTCTGCGCCGGACCCGGCACGAAATCGAGGCCGAGCACGCGCGCCAGCGGATCGGCGCCGGACAGATAACCCGACACGGTCAGCGTGTCGGTCGCCGGGCAGTTCGCGTCGCCGGCGATCGTGCAGTTCGGCACCACCGCGTCGCCGCGCACTTCGAGCATCAGCAGCGGATGCCGCGCGCTCGCGGCGGCGGCGAAATTCAGCGGATCGGCGGCGTCGACGGCGGTCTGTGCGAAGCGCAGGAACGTTTCGTAGTTGTCGTTGCCTTCGACGATGTCGCCGCCGCTGGCATCGGCCAGAC
>DASSVA010000380.1:0-2466 GCA_035706385.1 Solimonas sp.
GTCATCACCTGCGTCGCGCTCGGCGCGCTGTTCTCGCTCGCGGTATTCCTGCAGCCGATGGCGATCGACACCGGCTGGTCGCGCGCCGGCATTTCCGCGGCGATGACGCTGGACTTCCTGGCGATGGGCGTCGCCGGCTTCGTCTGGGGCGGGCTCAGCGACCGCTATGGCGCGCGCATCGTCGTGCTCTGCGGCGCGATCCTGCTTGGCACCGGCCTCGCGCTCGCCAGCCAGGCGCGCACGCTGCTCGAATTCCAGCTCTGCTACGGCGTGCTCGTCGGCATCGCCGCCGGCAGCTTCTTCGCGCCGCTGATCGCGACCGTGTCGTCGTGGTTCGACGAGAACCGCGGTCTCGCCGTTGCGCTCGTATCCGCCGGCATGGGCGTCGCGCCGCTGACCGTCTCGCCGTTCACCGCGTGGCTGATCACGCACATGGACTGGCGCCACGCGCAGCTCGTCGTCGCCGCGCTGGCGACGCTCGTGATACTGCCGGCCGCACTGTTCATCCGCGTGCCGCCGGCGCTCGCGGCGTCTGCGAACGGCGAAGCGGCGGATGGCGTCGTGGTCGGCAGTTCCGGCGCGACGAGTGTCGCCGGCGCGCTGCGCACGCCGCATTTCATCGTGCTGGCGATCGTGTTTTTCTGCTGCTGCGCCGCGCACGCCGGGCCGATCTTCCATACCGTCAGCTACGCGATCGGCTGCGGTTTGTCGACGATGGCCGCGGTGACGATCTACAGCGTCGAAGGCGTCGCCGGCCTCGGCGGCCGCGTGCTGTTCGGCGTGCTCGCCGACCGCATCGGCGTCAAGATCGCGCTGATCATCGGCCTGACCACACAGGCACTCGGCGCCGGCGCGTACATGCTCGCGCGCGACCTCGACAACTTCTACCTGATCGCGACCGTCTTCGGCGCCGCCTACGGCGGCACGATGCCGCTCTACGCGCTGCTGATCCGCGACTACTTCGGCGCGCGCATGATGGGCGCCGTGCTCGGCGCCGCCAGCATGGTCTCCAGCCTCGGCATGGCGCTCGGCCCCGCCGTCGGCGGCTGGATCTACGATCACTTCCACCGCTACGACGGCATGTACGCCGCGTCGGCTGCGATCGGCATCGCCGCCGTCGCCCTCGCGCTGCTGCTGCCGCCGCTGCGGCAGAAGGCACAGCCGTCCATCGCATGAAGCTTGGGAAATCCGAAATTTCCGTCATTGCGAGGAGCCGCAGGCGACGAAGCAATCCAGTACGCACTACGGGTGATGAGTGCCGATTTGCGGCATTCACAAAGCACACCGCTACACTGCGCATCCATTCAGTGAAGCCCGCAATGTCCATCGAAGCCTTCATAAAACGCCTGCGTGAAACGCCGGACGAAATCGAATTCGCCGACACGATCGCCGTCATCGACGCGCATTACGACTACACCCCGACCGCATTCCGCAACGGCGACGTCCACAACGAAGCCGGCCAGAACGCCGGCTCGTGCAAGCTGCTGTCGTTCGCGAAGCTGCACGGCCTGAGCGAAGCCGAAACGCTGGCCTGCTTCGGCAAGTTCTATCGTGAAGACGTGCTGAAGAATCCGGACGGTACCGACCACCAGAACATTCGCAACTTCATGCGGACGGGGTGGAGTGAAACAGCTTTTGCGGGAGAGGCGCTTCAGGCGCACTAAATATTTGTTTGGCGGAGTCGGCTTACGCGCTTCGATACGGGGTGGCTCAGCAATTTCGCTGTCGCGCCTGTCTCCGGATCGCTGAGCTTCCGGCGCTCTTGGTGGATTTCTCAAGCGTCCCCGCAACGCGACGGATCATGTCGGTGAAGTACTCCGCTGCGGGTGTCAACGGTAACGAGCTGCGCCGAACGATGCCAATCGCCGGCGCCGGCAGCACTTCGCGGATGGGAATGGTCTGCACATCGTCCGTCCAGAGCTGACAGCCGACCCATTGAATGGGCAGCAGGACCAGGATATCGGTTCTCGCAATCATCACGAGCGTCGTCAGCGGTGACTGCAGCTGCATGACAGACCTTGGTGTCGGCAGCTTGTAGTGCTCGAACAATGGTGCCAGTTCGGCGTCCGCTTTCGGCATCAATGTCGTCGTTGCCCACTCGGCTTTGACCAGCTCTCGTAGCGAACGGGCCTTGCTCAGGGGGTGTCCCTTTCGCGCGACGATGACGCGCGTGTTCTCGAACAGCTTCTCGACGCGGAAGTCTGGACCGATGGTCTCCAGAACGGGGCCGATGTAGCAATCGATGGCGCCATTGCGCAAATCACTTTCGATGCGCGGGAACAGCGCATCCATGACATTGAGACGGACACCCGGAAATTTCTCGCGAAACGGCGCGATGGCGTCGGGGAGAAGCGTGAACTGGGCGACCGTTGAAAGGCTAGGTTTCTGTACCCCGGCGCATGTGCGCACGCTGATCGGGAGTCCGCATCCTCCACTCAGTGAAAAAATTCATCCGCCGACATGGAG